>CBDFAU010000003.1:0-156335 GCA_965245755.1 Streptococcus mitis
CTGAGTTGGTATTTTCAACTCTTACTATTATACCGACTTTTCTAACTTTGTCAACACTTTTTTAAACTTTTTTTATTAATTTTACAACAGCTTCAGTTCGAGCTGTATGTGGGAACATATCGACCGACTGGATATAATGGAGGTCATAGACTTCTACTAAGCGCACTAAATCACGAGCCAAGGTCGAAACATTACAAGAAATATAGACCATTTTTTCTGGTACAAAGGTAAGAATAGTATCTAATAACTTATCATCCAGACCTGTACGTGGTGGGTCCACAATCAGAGCATCTGCTCGGTAGCCTTCCTTATACCAGCGAGGAATAATCTCTTCTGCCGTTCCAGCTTCATAATGAGTATTGTCAAATCCCATTCTTTTAGCATTTCGCTTGGCATCTTCAATAGCTTCTGGAATAATATCCATACCTCTGAGTGTTTTTACTTTCTTTGCAAAGGCAAAACCAATCGTTCCAACTCCACAATAAGCGTCAATCAAATGGTCTTCTTTATGAACATCCAAGGCTTTTACCGCCTCGTTATAAAGAACTTCTGTTTGTTCAGGATTTAGTTGATAGAAAGCTCTAGGGGATAGTGAAAATTCATAATCAAGAACACCTTCTTGAATACTCTCTTCTCCCCAGATAATCTCTGTCTTTTCACCATAAATCTCACTGGTTTTAGCTGTATTTGTATTCACAGCTACTGTCACAACTTCTGGAAAATCTTTAACTAAGTCTCTCACTAGTTGGGTTAAATTAAGCTGACGATTTGTAACAATAATAATCTGAACCTGTCCAGTCTTTCTTGCTCGTCGGACCATTATAGTCCTAACACCTAGAACCTTTCTCTCATCGGTGATTGGAATTTGGTGAAAAGTAAGTAATTCTGCTAGACGATTAGCAATCACTTGGGTTTCCTTGTCTTGTACCAGGCAGTCTTTCAACTCTACTAAATAGTGAGAGTTTTGTGCATATAAGCCCGCCTTGACCTGATTCTTAAATTTTCGAGTCTGAAATTGTAACTTAGCACGGTAGTACTTTGGTTCTTGCATACCAATCGTCGGGCGGATTTCATAATTTTCATATCCTGCAGGAGCAAATTTTTTCAGCGCTTGGTGAAGTAAGTCCGTCTTGAACTCTAGCTGCTTATCATAATGCAGATGCATGATTTGGCAGCCTCCGCACTCATTGTAAATAGTACATGCTGGCACAACACGGAATTTAGACTTCTTGTTGACCTTCAGTAATTTTGCCTCAACAAAGTTACGTTTAATAGAAGTAATCTGGCAATAGATATCTTCACCTTTGAGAGCACCAGGCACAAAGACTAATGTTTTTTGATAAAAGCCAATTCCCTCACCATTAATTCCCATGCGCTTGATTTTTAATGGTATTTTTTGTTTCACTTTCAGATTCATACCCCTATCTTATCACATTTTGAGTTATAATAGAACTATGAAAATCACAAAACTTGAAAAGAAAAAAAGACTCTATCTGATGGAGCTTGATAATGACGACAAATGCTATATTACTGAAGATACTATTGTTCGTTTTATGTTATCAAGAGATAAGGAGATAAGCGAAGAAGAATTGAAAGAGATTCAGGACTTTGCCCAATTTTCTTACGGTAAAAATCTAGCCCTCTACCACCTATCCTTTAAAGCTCGCACTGAAAAAGAAGTCAAAGAATATCTGAAAAAATACGATATTGATGAAAACATCGTTTCTCAAGTCATTGCTAATCTTAAAGAAGATAAGTGGATTAATGATGGCCAGTACGCTTATGCTATCATCAATGCCAATCAACTTTCAGGAGACAAGGGCCCTTATGTACTGACTCAGAAACTAACACAAAAGGGGATTTCAAAATCTACTATAGAAGAGAACTTGAAAGAATTTGATTTTTCTGTAGTTGCTCAACGTGTAGCTAATAAACTATTGAAAAAATATGAAGGAAAACTTCCAGCTCGTGCCTTGCAAGATAAGATTATCCAGAACTTGACCAACAAGGGCTTCTCTTACTCTGATGCTAAAAGTGCCTTTGACCAGTTGGATAGTCAAGTTGACCAAGAAACGACTCAGGAACTCATCTTCAATGAACTCGATAAGCAATATGCTAAGTATGCCCGAAAATATGAAGGATACGAACTTAAACAGCGTTTAACCCAAGTTTTAGCACGAAAGGGCTACGATTTTTCGGATATAGCAAGCGCTCTCAGAGAATATCTTTAATATTTTCATGTAAAATTCACAGATTTTAGGTAATTTTATGGTACAATAGTAAATGATAAACTTATAAATTGTAGAAAGTTGGTTAGTTATGAAGCTTCCAAAAGAAGGCGACTTTATTACAATTCAAAGTTATAAGCATGATGGGAGTCTCCACCGAACTTGGCGGGACACCATGGTACTAAAAACAACAGAAAACGCCATTATTGGTGTCAACGATCATACACTGGTTACCGAAAGTGATGGTCGTCGTTGGGTCACTCGAGAACCGGCTATTGTTTACTTTCACAAGAAATATTGGTTTAATATCATTGCCATGATTCGTGATAATGGAATTTCCTACTATTGCAATATGGCTAGCCCCTACTATCTGGATGAAGAAGCACTGAAGTATATTGATTACGATTTGGATGTTAAAATTTTTACAGATGGGGAAAAACGTCTCTTGGACGTTGAGGAGTATGAGCGTCACAAACGCAAAATGAATTATTCTGATGACTTGGACTATATTTTAAAAGAACATGTCAAAATTCTTGTTGATTGGATTAACAATGGACGAGGTCCTTTCTCAGAAGCCTATGTAAACATTTGGTACAAGCGCTATGTAGAACTAAAGAATCGGTAAAGTTGTCAAACTAGGGTGAAAGCCCTGGTTTTTTTATTTTAAAAACCCAGTTTTTCAGCTGGGTTGCTCTCTATATATCTAATTTCGTAACAGTAAATTTGATATGAGAATAGTCTTTTTCAACATCCTTATCCAGCAAGAAAGCTGTAGCATCTTTCTTAACCTGAACCAGGTCAATATTCTGAGCCTGGGCTGCATAGACACATCCACAATAACATTGACGATAGATATCATACTCTTCACACATCTCCACTGAACGTTTGTAGCCTTGATTTTTCTTGAAATCACTTGGAAGATAGTGGGTTGTGTAAATTTTTTGCACATCGATTCCAATGCTGTTAATGGTTTGAGAATTCTTATGAGGACTGATGGTCAAAGCTGAACCAAAGTAGTCAAAGCCCAAATCCATAGCCACTTGCGCTGTCTTATCCAGTCGGTAGTCAAAGCAAACCTTGCAACGGTCACCACCTTCTGGTTCTTCTTCCAGTCCTCTGACTAACTTACGGTATTCATTTGGTTCGTAGGGAGCTTCTAGATACTGAACCGTATTTCCTGTTCGCTCATTGAAATCACTGACAAATTTCTTGGTAACATAGGCACGCTTATGGTATTCTGCCTTGGGATGGATATTGGAATTGGCAAAATAGATGGTCACATCTGCATACTTGGTCAAATATTCTAGGGTATAGGTACTGCAAGGGGCACAGCAAACATGCATGAGAATGGTTGGCCGTTGCTCATTTTTCTCCCATACTTGTACCATCTTCTGCATGACACGGTCATAATTAATCTTCTGATTAGGGTTCATCTTGCTCAGAATTTCTTCTACATCGATCATGTTCTTCTCCTTTTTCTAGTCTTATTTTATCATATAAGTTAGGAGAGCTCAAATCAATTTAGAAGTGAATATCATAAAAAGGAGGGATAGGCATTCCCTCCTTTTGTGTTTTTTATAAGTTGTTTTCTATAGAAATCTTACATCATACCGCCCATCATACTTGGATCCATTGCTGGAGCTGGGGCTGCGGGTTCTGGTTTATTGGCCACGACTGCTTCTGTAGTCAAAATCAAGCTGGCTACAGATGCTGCATTTTGTAAGGCTGAACGACTCACTTTAACTGGGTCAATGATACCTTGATCAATCATGTTGACCCAGTCACCAGTTGCTGCGTTGAAACCTGTACCAAGCTCTGCATTTTTCAAACGATCGATAACGATAGATCCTTCAAATCCTGCATTGTGGGCAATCTGACGAACAGGTTCTTCCAAAGCACGGAGAACAATATTGCGGCCCGTTGCTTCGTCTCCTATCAATTCCAAATCAGCCACAGCTGGGATAACATTTACAAGGGCTGTTCCACCACCTGCAACGATACCTTCTTCAACAGCTGCACGAGTAGCGTTGAGGGCATCTTCAATGCGGAGTTTCATTTCTTTCAACTCAGTTTCAGTTGCGGCTCCGACCTTAATAACCGCTACACCACCTGACAATTTGGCCAAGCGTTCTTGCAATTTTTCACGATCAAATTCAGATGTTGTAGTTTCGATTTGAGACTTGATAACCGCAACACGGTGAGAAATCGCTTCAGGATTTCCAGCACCTTCTACGATAACAGTGCTATCTTTGTCCACAGTTACTCTCACTGCTTGACCCAGTGCTTCAATTGTCGCATCTTTCAACTCAAGACCTAGATCTTCTGTGATAACTGTTCCACCTGTTAAGATGGCGATATCTTCAAGCATAGCTTTACGACGGTCACCAAATCCAGGCGCCTTGACTGCTACCACGTTGAAGGTTCCACGAATCTTGTTCAAAACAAGAGTTGGAAGAGCTTCGCCATCCACATCATCCGCAATAATCAAGAGCGGACGATTGCTTTGGAGAATACTTTCGAGGAGTGGCAAAATTTCTTGGATATTTGAAATCTTCTTATCAGTAATCAAAATGTATGGATTTTCAAGGTCAGCCACCATTTTTTCGCTATCTGTCACCATGTACTGTGAAAGGTAACCACGGACAAACTGCATTCCTTCAACAACTTCAAGTTCTGTTTCCATACCACGTGATTCTTCGATGGTGATGACTCCGTCTTTACCAACTTTTTCCATGGCTTCAGAGATGTATTCGCCGACTTTTTCGGAACGAGAAGAGACGGCAGCAACCTGAGCGATAGCTTCTTTGTTGGCAACAGGGATGGCATTATTTTTCAAGGCTTCTACTGCTGCGGCAACCGCTGCTTCAATCCCACGACGAATACCAATTGGATTTGCTCCAGCAGTGACGTTTTTAATTCCTTCGCGGACAATTGCTTGGGTCAAAACAGTTGCAGTTGTCGTTCCGTCACCTGCAATATCATTGGTTTTTGAAGCTACTTCTGATACCAATTTGGCACCCATATTTTCAAAATGGTCTTCCAATTCGATTTCTTTAGCAATAGTTACACCGTCATTGGTGATGAGTGGTGAGCCAAATGATTTTTCCAACACAACGTTACGACCTTTTGGTCCCAAGGTTACTTTAACAGTATCTGCAAGAATATCGACACCACGAACCATAGCTGAACGGGCATCTGATGAAAATTTAATTTCTTTTGACATACTTACTTTCTCCTTCTATTCTTCAATGATAGCCAAGATATTAGCTTCGCCTACGATGATGTACTTTTCATCGCCGTCTTTGACATCAATACCTGCGTGGGCTTCAACTAAGACACGATCTCCAGCTTTAACACTTGGAGCTACCAAGTCACCGTTCAAGGTACGAACACCTTGTCCAGTAGCTACAACTTGGGCTGTTTTTGTTTTTTCTTGGGCTGAGCCTGCAAGGACAAAACCTCCAACAGTTTGTTCTTTTTCTTCTACTTTTAAGACCACACGGTCCCCTAATGGTTTCAACATCTGTTTTCCTCCATGATGAACTACATATTATTAGCACTCTTTATATCTGAGTGCTAATTTATAGTTCTATTGTATCACTTGGTCAGAAATAGTCAAGAAAAAAGTCTGACTTTCTCAAGATAAAAAGCCTGAGACCAACTCAGACTTTTTAATGCTTAAAATGGTAATTCTTCCTCTTCCAAAACCAAGTCCGCTAAGTCTTGGCCTGCGTTATTTTCACGCATGGCACGTTGGGCACGACTTTCCAGAAGTTGGAATCCTGTAACAAGGACTTCGGTCACATAATTCATTTGACCATTTTTCTCAAAGCGACGAGTACGCAATTCCCCATCCACTGAAATGAGACTACCTTTGGTTGCGTAGCTTGCCAAGGTTTCTGCTAGTCTGCCCCAAAGGACCATATTAACAAAATCGGCTCCGCGTTCCCCGTTTTGGTCTTTGTAACGACGGTTGACTGCAATAGTTGCTCGCGCTACTGACTTGTCATTGTTGGTTTTGTGCAATTCTGGTGTGGACGTCAAACGCCCAATCAAGATAACTTTATTATACATATTTTTTCCTCCTACTTATCTATTCGTAGGAAATCAAAAAAAGTTACAGAAATTTGTAACTTTTCTAGAAAATTTTTTACTTTTTATGAACCATAAAACCTGTCGCCTGTTGATTGGCCATAATGGTCATATCTGTAATATGCACACGATAAGGTTGACTGGTCACATAGACTACTGTGTCTGCAATATCCTGAGCTTGCAAGGCTTCGATTCCTTGGTAAACGGACGCAGCCCGCTCTTTATCACCGTGAAAACGAACTGTAGAAAAATCTGTTTCGACAATTCCAGGCTGAATGGTGGTCACCTTGATATCCGTCGCAATGGTATCAATTCGCAGTCCATCTGAAAAGGTCTTAACTGCCGCCTTGGTGGCTGAGTAAACAGCTGCACCCGCATAGGCATAGATTCCTGCGGTTGAGCCCATATTGATGATATGTCCTTGATTGGCTTTTACCATTGCTGGCAAGAAACAGCGAGTAACTGCCATCAAACCTTTGACATTGGTATCCAGCATGGTCAACATATCCAACTCTTCATAGTCTTGATAGGGAGCTAAGCCTAGAGCCAGTCCGGCGTTGTTGACTAAGATATCAATCCGCCCTATCGTTTCTAGAATATTGGAGCAAACAGTCTTCACCATGGTCATATTCGTCACATCTAGTGGAAAGGTCCAGACAGTTTGATTTGGGAAGGATTCTGCAAACTCCGCCTTAAGGACTTCGAGTCTATCTGTCCGTCGTCCAGTTAGAACGACATTCTCACCTTGCTCCAGATAAGCACGCGCAATCGCTTCACCAATTCCTGATGTCGCTCCTGTAATCACAACATTTTTTGCCATCTTATTTCCTTCTATCTGGTCTATCAGATATTAACAACTTCTTAGGCAGTCCAGTGTTTAGCTGGATCAAATGGAGTTCCAACAACTTGGTCTTCTGATAATTCAATAATACCACGTTTTTGCGGGGCGTTTGGCAAATGCAATTCACGAGGACTACACATCATGCCAAAACTCTTTTCACCACGAAGTTCACCTGGGAAAATAAGATTGCCTTTTGGCATCATAGCTCCCGGAAGAGCCACAATGGTTTTCAGACCGACACGCGCATTGGGAGCCCCTGCAACGATTTGCACTGTCTTATCACTTGCGACTGCAACTTGGCAGATGTTGAGGTGATCACTATCTGGATGGGCTACCATCTCGACAATCTCACCCACAACGAACTTAGGTTCCTTGTCATTGACAATTTCTTCTGTAAAACCTTCCGCCTTCAATTCTTGGTTCAAACGAGCGACTTGCTCATCTGTCAAAAAGACTTGACCACGCTCTGCAATTTCAAATAAACTTGAAACTTCGAAAATATTCCAAGCCACTGTTTCCCCATTATCTTTAAGGAAAACACGGGCTACCTTGCCTTTGCGCTCCACATCTAGTTTGGCATCTCCGCTATTTTTCACGATGACCATAAGGACATCACCGACATGTTCTTTATTATATGTAAAAATCATTGTTTCCTTTTTTCTCCTATTTCAGTCCTGCTAAAAAGTCGTTAATTTGTTGCTTGCTTTTACGGTCGCGATTAACAAAACGACCAATTTCCTTGTCTTTTTCTAGAACAACAAGGCTAGGAATTCCGTAAACATCCCAGAGTTTAGCCAAATCCATATACTGGTCTCGATCCACGCGAATAAAGGTGAACTCTGAATTGATCTCCTCAATTTCTGGCAAGGCAGGATAGATATAACGACAATCGCCACACCAGTCCTCCACAAAAAGAAAGACCTTCTTCCCATCTTTTTCTACTAAGGATGCTAATTCCTCTAAACTTGCTGGTTGTATCATAAGACTTCCTCCTCATAGACTAGGTCTTCGTTTTCATAGACAAAGGTATAATGACGGCCATCCTCAAAAATGACGCCACCAACCAAGCTCTCTAGACTGCTTTCATAATCTTGAACATAGAGGGTCGCAATTCCCCCCATGTCTGAAAAATGGTCTCGCACAATCGCTGTCAACTCTTCCTGAGTCTTCATGAGCTTGCGGCCATCTGCAACTTTTTTCGTAGCAAGGGCAAGGCTCCCAATACCAAGCAGAGCCAGACCTGTCATCCACATTTTTTTAGCTTTCATACCATTCATTTTAACACAAAAAAGGCTTTAGGACAAATGAGGAAGCAGCAGAAAAGCAAGTTAAAAACCTCTGAGATTGTTCTCAAAGGTTCTGATTTTGCTAATTGCTGTTCTCAACTGCTGCAGTGACAAAGGCAGTGTAGAGTTCTTCTGGACGGTTTGGACGACTTGAAAGTTCAGGGTGATACTGACACGCTACAAAAAATTTATTTTCAGGAATTTCCACAATTTCGACCAAACGATTGTCTGGAGAAACTCCTGAGAAGACAAAACCTGCTGCCTCAAACTGCTCACGGAAGGCGTTGTTAAACTCATAACGGTGACGGTGACGGCGTTGCACCACTTCTTGATTGTGATAAGCAGCCGCAGCCTTAGAGCCACGTTTTAGTTTAGACGGATAAAGTCCCAAGCGAAGGGTTCCCCCCATATCCTCAACGTCAATCTGATCACGCATAATATCAATGATAGGGTATTTTGTTTCTGGTGCAAGCTCTGCAGAATTGGCACCTTCAAGACCCAAAACGTGACGAGCAAACTCGATACAAGTCAACTGCATTCCCAAGCAGACTCCCAACATTGGAACATCATTCTCACGCGCATAGCGGATGGCTTGAATTTTCCCTTCTGTGCCACGTTGACCAAAACCACCTGGTACGATAATTCCGTCTGCATCAGACAAGAGTTCCGCCACATTCTCTGCTGTCACATCATTGGCATTTATCCAATTGATTTTAACTTCTGCGTCATTGGCATAACCAGAGTGTTTCAAGGCTTCGACCACTGAGATGTAGGCATCTTGCAACTCCACATACTTACCGACAAGTGAAATCTTGACTTGTTTCTTGAGGTTCATGACCTTGTCCACCATGGCTGACCATTCTGTCATATCTGCTACTGGTGCGTCTAGTTTCAGGTGGTCACAAACAATTTGGTCCATGCCTTGTGCCTGCAAGTTCAATGGAATTTGGTAAAGGTGTTCAACATCCAACGATTCGATAACGGCTTCTGGTGCTACGTCACAGAACTGTGCTAGTTTATTTTTAATGCCCTGACCAGCTGGCTCTTCTGTACGAATGACTAACATATTTGGCTGGATTCCCAATCCACGCAATTCTTTTACAGAGTGTTGAGTTGGTTTGGTCTTCATTTCACCAGCAGCCTTGAGGTAAGGAAGCAAGGTTGTATGGATGTACATGACATTGTCCGCACCCACATCTGCCTTCATCTGACGAAGGGCCTCTAAGAATGGCAAGGACTCGATATCTCCTACTGTTCCACCAACCTCTGTGATAATGACATCAGAGTCGGTCGTTAGAGCGGCACGCTTGATTTTTTCTTTCAAAGCATCTGTGATATGAGGAATGACTTGAACAGTTGCCCCAAGGTATTCTCCACGGCGTTCTTTACGAAGAACTTCACTGTAAATTTTACCAGTTGTCACGTTGGAATATTTATTAAGATTGATATCGATGAAACGTTCATAGTGACCCAAGTCCAAATCTGTCTCAGCTCCGTCATCTGTCACAAAAACTTCCCCGTGCTGGTAAGGACTCATAGTTCCCGGATCAATATTGATATAAGGGTCAAACTTTTGAATGGTTACTTTGAGACCACGATTTTTCAAGAGACGGCCCAGACTCGCTGCTACAATCCCTTTCCCAATAGACGATACCACACCACCAGTTACAAAAATATATTTCGTAGACATAGATTCCTCTTTCTAAAATGCTCAAGGCCTTGCTGACTACGAGGGGACATAGAAAACAAGACCCTACTAATAAGAATAATCTGGAACGACTGCACCAGATTCACAACTAAAATACAAGAAGATAACTTCTTGAAAAAACAAAAATAGCTCCCTAAGAACTAGGGAGCCCCGACCTCCAAAAGAGGTGCCCGAACAATATGATACCTAAAAATAGGATAATTGTCAATAGCTAAATTTTATTCCTCGGTGTTTTCAGAATCATCGTCTGAAAACTCGTCATCTTCTTCATTGAGATCCACGTCTTCACCCAAGTCATCAGGAGCAATCTCGTTGATTTCTGCATCATAAGCTTCCACTTCATTTTTCTCATCATCTGGATTTTCATCATCGTATGAAAGAGCTGGATCTGCTTCGTATGCATCTTCATCTTCTGGATCATCTGCATTGTAGTCAATAGCATCTGAATCGCCATCCATAAAGGCATTGACGCGTTTTTTCTTAGCTTTTGGTGCTATTTCATCGTCATCATTTTCTTCAAGAGCGATAATTTCTTCGTCGATTTCGTCCACACCATACCATGAACGAAGACCCCATTTGTTGTCTCCAAGTGAGATGAAGCTACCGTCAAAGTTCAACTCTGTGTAGAACAAAGGCAAAGCTTCACGGATATCGCTGTTTGATGTTCCAAGGTAGTTTTGAATTTCGTTTACAAGATCGCTAAAATGCATCTCATGGTCGCGACCACGAAGTTCCAAGATAGCACGCGCCACCTCAATCATAGATAGTTCACTTTTTTCTTGCCCAGCAAATACTTCTAATTCCAAAGCGTTTCTCCTCATTTATACTACTATCGCCAGAGCGAACAGACTCTGACCTCATTTTATCATGTACTCTTTATTGTACGATAATTTTGCGGAATAGTCAAAGATTAAATGGGAGAAAGTGACAGGACTTTTTATTTCTTTGCTACCCAGCCGATGGTGTCAATAAGTGGGTGTACGGGAACGAATTGACTGAGTTTATTGTGTAGTAAGCTGATTGCTAAAATATAAAGTCATAAAATTTCAATATTTAAATTCTAACTGACTAATTTATTCTTCTCTATAAATTCTATAAATTTTTCAGGGGAATATTTAAAAGATTCAATTCCATAAAAATCTTCTAAAGCCCTAAAATTTTCAACTTTATAAGGTGATTTACCACTTATTTTTGCCTGATGTTCTCTAATTTTATTTAAATGTCCCTTGTCTTTTTTTGATTTAACTACAGTAATTGTCACTATTTTTTTATAATCAGTTTTTTGCAATCCATAAAAATTTTCTAGTAGGAACAAACTCGATAATATTTTAGCTCTAACGTTAGCATATGGAATATCTCTTGAATTCTTAAACTCTATTAAATATAATTTACTATCAACACCTACAGGAAGAAGAGGCAGGATTGTATCTACAGATTGCCATTTTTCAAAGCTATGTTCTTTAAAAATAACTTCTGAAATCTTATCAAAATTATAACAAGTATACTCAGAGTTTACAAAATAATGCTTAGAATGAGAATCATATGAGCAAGTTTTAATGTCGCTACGACATTCAGAAAATCTATTGTTGAAATCATGCAATATACAGCTAATTTTTTTACTCATCATCAAAATCCTCCGCCAACTCCTCAAGGCGATTTAAAGGAACATACATTTGCTCATAAATTTCATCAATTGATTCGGTAACATCTTTAATATCATTTTTTGCAAGATAATACTTAACAGAATTATTTATACCATTTTTCTTACTAAATATGTCAATTGCTTCAACTAAATAAGGACTATGAGTGTTGATAAGAATATGCAATCCAAATTCCTTCTGGAGTAATACGATAATTTCAGCAAAGTTTAATTGCCACTCGGGATGTAAATGAACTTCAGGTTCATCTAATATCAGTGTTCCATTTTCTCTAATTACTCCTTTTTCCAAAAGAGATTTAATTAAGTAAAAAGTTTTCATACCCGAAGAATAATTAACTATGTTAAGTTTTTTTTCATCCTCCTCATCTTCTGAACTATTTACAGACTCTGTTCTCAATAGGTTGTTAATATTCCTAAACACTAAGTTTAATCTATCTGTTGTTCTAGCTCGTAATGTATATGTATCATAACTTTTGTCATTCATTTGTTCTATCAAGTGAGAATTATGATCCAATTTTGAATTAATTTCAAACCAAAAATTATTCAAATAAAAATTATCAACTATAGCAGCTGCATCATCAATATAAACCACATCTGTTTTAAAATTTATCAATTTATCTGAAGAAGCTATATTTTGATTAATTTCAACATTTATTTTTTCCTCTTTTATTTGTAAGGAAATCATTCCCGTTACTGGATCATATATATTATTTATTTGATTATTAAATTCATCTTTCAAATGCTTTGTCAAAATTTGATTAGAAATAGATTGATCCGACTGAGATAATACTCCTTCAATGCTTTTAGAAATAACATCTAAGTCTAAATCTTCAATGTTCGAAATCTGATATCTAACATTATCTTCATTAAACTCAATTATTGAATTGGTAATACTATTTTTTATAGTATTACTATAAAGTTCACCAATATTTTCATCAATAATAAGTAATAAATTTTTTGAAATTGTTTTTATTAACTCACTAAAAATACGTCTTGGGGCTATTCTTCTTCTAACTTGTCCTCTTGCAGAAGAAGTTTCCCAATTCACCTCAACATCTGATAAATAATTTGACAAAATTCGATTAATTGATTTAGTTCTATCGCTAGAAATTTTATTAATTACATCATAGTTAGCACTAAATATCGAAAATAAAGAACGGCTAATTGTACTCTTTCCGGTCCCATTATACCCGGCAATAGTTGTAATTCCTTTTATTTCAATTTCTGCATGTTCAACGTTCCCTATATTATCTATTATTAGCTTCATGTATTATCTCCTTTTGAAATAGGACTCTCACTATCATTTTATCATAAACCACGTAAAAAAGCAGAGCAAAGGCATAAATTGTCTATTAAGTATATGTTATTTTATTTCACCAACTTCTTCATCTCATCAATACGTGCTACGGTCGCGTCGTATTTGGCTTGGTAGTCGGCTTGTTTGTCGCGTTCTTTTTGGACGACTTCTGGTTTAGCATTGGCTACGAAGCGTTCGTTAGAGAGCTTCTTGCCGACCATGTCCAATTCTTTTTGCCATTTAGCCAGTTCCTTGTCGAGACGAGCTAATTCTTCTTCGACATTGAGGAGGTCAGCGAGTGGCAGGTAGATTTCTGCTCCTGTGATGACGCTTGACATAGCCAGTTCAGGTGCAGGGATGGTAGATGCGATTTCCAAGTGTTCTGGATTTGTGAAGCGTTTGATGTAGTTGACATTGCTGTTAAAGAAGGCTTCCAAGTCGCTATCGCTTGTCTTAACAAGGATGGTGATAGGCTTGCTTGGTGCTACGTTTACTTCCGCACGCGCATTACGAACGGCACGGATCAAGTCTTTAAGACTTTCCACACCAGTGTGGGCAACAAGGTCTTCAAAGGCTGGGTTAACAGTTGGGTATGCAGCTGTAACGATAGAGCCTTCTGAGATTTGGCCAAAGATTTCCTCTGTCACGAATGGCATGATTGGGTGGAGGAGACGAAGGATCTTGTCCAGAGTGTAAAGGAGAACAGAACGTGTGATGACTTTCTCTTCTTCATTTTCGCTATAAAGGACTTCCTTAGTCAATTCAACATACCAGTCCGCAAACTCATCCCAGATAAAGTTGTAGAGGATGTGTCCAGCTACACCAAACTCAAACTTATCAAAGTTTTCAGTGACTTTTCCGATGGTTTCATTGAGGTTGTGGAGAATCCAGCGGTCTGTGACATTTCCAGCTTCCTTGTTGGCAACTTTTTCCACATTGGCAGTTGCTTGCTCAAGGGTCAAGCCTTCATTGTTCATGAGGATGTAACGAGAAATGTTCCAGATCTTGTTAATGAAGTTCCATGAGGCATCCATTTTCTCGTAAGAGAAGCGGACGTCTTGACCTGGTGCAGAACCGTTTGAAAGGAACCAACGAAGGCTATCTGTTCCGTACTTATCAATAACATCCATTGGATCAATCCCGTTACCGAGAGATTTCGACATCTTGCGTCCTTGCTCATCACGAATCAGACCATGAATCAAGGCATTTTTGAATGGCGACTTGCCAGTAAATTCCAAACCTTGGAAAATCATCCGAGACACCCAGAACGGAATAATATCATAACCAGTCACCAAAGTTGAAGTTGGGAAGTAACGTTTGAAGTCTTCTGAGTCGACATCAGGCCAGCCCATGGTAGAGAATGGCCAAAGAGCCGAACTGAACCACGTATCCAAGACATCTTCGTCCTGAGTCCAACCTTCACCTTCTGGAGCTTCTTCGCCGACATATATTTCACCCTCAACATTGTACCAAGCAGGGATTTGGTGCCCCCACCAGAGCTGACGAGAGATGACCCAGTCGTGGACATTTTCCATCCATTGGAGGAAGGTATCGTTGAAACGAGGTGGGTAGAATTCTACCTTGTCTTCTGTGTCTTGGTTGGCAATAGCATTTTTGGCCAATTGGTCCATCTTAACGAACCATTGAGTAGACAAGCGTGGTTCAACCACAACACCTGTACGCTCTGAGTGACCAACACTGTGGACACGTTTTTCGATTTTAACAAGGGCACCGATTTCTTCCAGCTTAGCAACGACTGCCTTACGAGCTTCAAAACGGTCCATGCCTGCAAATTCGAAGGCAAGCTCATTCATAGTTCCGTCGTCGTTCATGACGTTGACTTGTGGCAAGTTGTGGCGTTGACCAACTAAGAAGTCATTTGGATCGTGGGCAGGAGTGATTTTAACAACACCAGTACCAAACTCAGGATCGGCGTGCTCATCTCCAACGATTGGGATGAGTTTGTTAGCGATTGGAAGGATGACGTTTTTTCCGATCAAGTCCTTGTAGCGTGGGTCTTCTGGATTGACCGCAACGGCAACGTCTCCAAACATGGTCTCAGGACGAGTAGTCGCCACTTCAAGGGCGCGTGAACCGTCTTCCAGCATGTAGTTCATGTGGTAGAAGGCACCTTCGACATCCTTATGGATAACCTCGATATCAGAAAGGGCTGTGCGAGCTGCTGGGTCCCAGTTGATGATAAACTCACCACGGTAGATCCAACCTTTCTTGTAAAGGTCCACAAAGACCTTACGAACAGCTTTTGACAAACCTTCGTCAAGAGTGAAACGCTCACGAGAGTAGTCTACAGAGAGCCCCATCTTGCCCCATTGTTCCTTGATAGTAGTGGCATATTCGTCTTTCCATTCCCAAACCTTATCGAGGAATTTCTCACGACCTAGGTCATAACGTGTAATGCCCTCTCCACGCAAACGCTCCTCAACCTTAGCCTGAGTGGCAATCCCAGCGTGGTCCATCCCTGGAAGCCAAAGGGTATCAAAACCTTGCATACGTTTTTGACGGATGATAATATCCTGCAAAGTCGTATCCCAAGCGTGACCAAGGTGAAGTTTACCAGTTACGTTTGGTGGTGGAATCACGATTGAATAAGGCTTAGCCTTTTGATCGCCTGAAGGCTTGAAAACATCAGCATCAAGCCATTTTTGGTAACGACCAGCCTCAACCTCGGCTGGATTGTATTTAGGTGAAAGTTCTTTAGACATGTGTTTGTCCTTTCTCTATTGTATTCATTTTATCTTGAATTTGCTTAGCAGCTTCTTCTGCAGACAAATTCGTATTATTTATTTTAAAGTAGTGGTGCAGCTCATTCGGTTGATGTTGGGAATTTAATTGAAGTGTTTCAGCGGTCTCTAAAATTTCTCTTTCAGATAACTCAATATGTCGTTTTAAGGGTTTGTGCTTCAACCGGTTCTCCGTTCGATTTCGACGTAAGCGCTCTTCAAGACTTGTTTCCAACTCCACAAAAAGAATCTCTTGATGATAGTCATTCAACAAATCTTGAATTTGCTTCAAATACATCAGCTGGTACTGATTTGAAAAATCAATTACGTCTGTTAAAATTACTGATCGCTGATTTCTTGCACTTGCTCCAAGGAAAGAAAAGGTAATTCCACGAACAAATTCCCACATCTCCTCTGTATAATCCTGATAGATTTCTAGTGCAAAATCGATGGCTTGATGGTTATAAAAGAGGGTAGAATCCGTCAGTCGAGATAGTTCTTGACCAATCGTCATTTTTCCTGAGGCCGGAGCACCAATGATGAAAAGATGCATCAAATTCCCTCCCACTCACTCCTCAGCATCCGCCACTGTACGGACTCGTAACACGAGACGCTCTGTTTCCAAGCGTTCTGGCAGTTCAGCTCTTGACATCCTTCTTCCTCGCTTTCTTTATGAAGCTCCCCATAGGGTCTACTCGGTCATCTAAATAGCGATAAACGCGCTGGTGGCCATCCCCCATAAAGTAAGTCGGCGCAAAACGGTCATTCTTAAAATGCCCCCTGTCATCCAAAAGTTCTGGATAAGCTAGTCGTTCGATAATCTTGGCAAAGATATGACAGATTCCGTCTTCCTCAATAATTCTATCAACTTGACATTCTAAAACGACTGGACAAGCCTCTAAAATCGGTGTCTGAGTCCGTTCAGAAATCTCGTAGTCTAGCCCCAGGTGTTTCAATTTCTCTCGATGACTGATAAAACCAGCCTGCTCCATCTCAAGCATGAGATTTTCATCAGGAATATTCATAGTAAACTTCTGGTAATGCTTGATTTGCTCAGCCGCATTTTCCTCAGCCCCAACACCGATGACCAGCCAATCTCCCAAGCTATAAGAGGAACTACAGGTCGTAATATTGTGCCCAAAATTCTGATCCTGATACCCCAAAATGAAGATAGGAAATCCATAGTAGAGTTTACTTGTTTTAAAAGATTGCTTCATAACAACCTCCTTTGACTAAGACGCAAAAGAAAAGCCCTGCCATCTACATGACAGGGACGAATGTATTTATCCGCGGTACCACCCAATTTCGGGCAGTTGCCCGCAACTCTCGTCTTTAAAACAAAAAGACACTTTTATTTCAATTTTTCATCCATTAGCAACTAGTTTTGACACATTTGTGGACTTCTCAGCGCCGCCACTTTCTGTAAAATGCGGGATTCAAAACACCTCTAATGGCTCTATTGTAGCAAGATTTTTTCGGAAATGCAAGGCTCAAGAAAGATTACTTGAACTTGATGCCGTTTTCTTTCAATTTCTTAATAGTAGCTGGGCCGATTCCTTTCAAGGCAAGGAGTTCTTTTTCAGTCCAGTTTTTGAAATCTGAAGCAGACTTGATTCCTTCATCGTAGAACGTTTTGGCACGGTCAAGTGGAAGTCCACCCAAGTTTGCTGCAAAATCTTCTACAGAATTGGCTACTTTTTGAGCTTGCTCTTTGGTAGCTTCTACTGCTTGTTCAACTTTTTTAGAAACAGCCTTACCAGCTTCGCTCGCTGACTGCTCTGCACGTTTCACGACTTTCTTTGTCTCTTCTACAACCTTAGTCACAGTGCTTGAAAAGGCACCTGCGCGACGGAGGCTATTTCGTAATTGTTTTTTACGATTGAGTTTCTTTGACATGATAAAATCCTTTCAATAAAAAATCCCTGCTCTGACAAGGATTTAATATAAATATTCTATCAAGATTTTAGTAAAAAATCAAGAATCTATCTCGTTTAATAATTCCGCTCACCAAACAAGCCTTCTGGTAAGTCATGGAATCCCTTACCTGCCTTGAAATTTTCAAACTTACCAAGCAAAAATTGATAGGCGTCCAAGCGGCTTTCGTAGCGAATCATAGCATCTTTGGCACGTTCGTCTTGGTCTTCTTCGTAGACTTTTTGGCTTTCCTTATGCGCCATATCGTTGATCATAATCTGGGTATTGACCCAAGCTTCAAATTCCTTCATAAATTCTTGTTCGTAACTCATTTTTTCTCCTTATTCTAATCCACGGAAATAATCCGTGTCAATCTCTCGGTAGGGTTGGATATCCTGAACATACTCCAACACACCTTGGAATTCTCTGTTCTCATCGTGTACTGCAGCATAGGTGATGTGGACAAACTTGCCTCGCGACTCCGACTTGAACCACATTTCATACTTGTCCTTGGTCCCCTCACGAAGTCCCTTCATGATAGTCTTGACCTTGTCCAAATACTTAGGTGGATGGCAAAGTTCAACATTGCGCCCGACTTGGGACGGTGTTCGTTTGAAAATCATCTCATCAGCTGGCACATTGTCATTGTAATACTGGAAAATGTCGTCTTTATTGACAAAGGTAATCTCCATAGGGAGGTGATTGAGGATGAGATTAGCCTGCTCGACTGAAAGATAGCCATTCCCAAAAGCCTGTTGACTATGGCGGTCCAGCACTGCTTCCTTTTCCTTAGGGGTAAAGGTAATGGTAAACTGTCCTTCTGGTGTATCGATAACTTGTTGAACTTGACCTTCTGCCGTATCTAACTGTACAGGCTCCCCTGCGCTCTTTTCCTCAACAAAACTCTGTCTTTCTGGCACCCATTTTTCTGACGGACGGATGATGGCATAACCATAGGCATCGCTCTCCTCCGCAATCTGAAGCCAGTCATCCTGAGTAAAGGACTCAAGGAGAATCATGAGAAGGATGGACTCTTCCTTGAAAATCATACTTTCAAACTCTGTCGCAAAGGCTTCAAAATCTTCTTTTACACTGCTAATCGACACTTCTGGCAATGACTTAGCTGTCGCTAAAGCTGTTTGAAAGAGTTCCCTGATCTGATCATCCACTCCCCACATAACTTTTGGAGGTGAATCGTGTCCATAGCGCTCCATGATAGGAAAGAAGAGTTCTTCTTTACGTTGGTAATGGATATCAAATTGACCTACAAGTCCCATCTGACGCACCAAACCCTTACGCATCTCCGCAAGCATTTCTTCATCTTCCATAGACTCATAGGTATCTAACAATCTACGAATGCGAATCAAGGCAGCACGGAGGGCCAGATTTTCTTCCTTAAAGACCCGAACGGGGTGACCAGGGTGTTCAGTATCCTCTACTTCGACACCTTTAATAGCATTTTTAAAAAGATTGGCATGGACATCACAGAGTTCCATGACATCTTCAAAGGTGACACCTGAGTCTGAGTTCATCAGCTCGTGCTCCATGAGGGAAATCTCTATGGCTGAAACACCTGTAAAGGTCGCATCAAAACGCTCCTGAACCGACTCAGGAGAGGCCCCATTATGCAATTCTAACAAAATATCCCGCAGGACATGAATCCGTTCATCTGCCATTAGTCTAGTCCAATCACTTCGTAGCCATTTGCTTCCAGCGTGCGGACAATCTTGTCCATAGGAGTTCCTTCCAGCTTAGAACCCTGTTTGAGCGATACTTTACGACCGATAGTATTACGCATCAAGGGATTGGCAAGAGGTTTAAAACCAAGCTCGACTAAAATTTCCAAGACTTCTGGATGCTTGTCCACCACTTCTGCAACAGGAATTGACACATCGATGATATTGTCCATGACGACCTCCATTGAATGTTCTAAAATGATTTTACTGCTTTTATTATACCACAAGGAAAGAGATTAAAAAACTAGCAGTGGAGTTCCTGCTAGTTATCTGCGACTTGAATTACGACCTAAATAAGTTTAAAGAGCCAATCCAATATTTTAAATAATAGCTTGTAAAACAGCAATTGGACTGCAAAAGAGATGATCATCCAAAAGAATTTCAAAATCCCAATAATCGGTTTAATAAAAAGAATGGCAAGAAGGCCAAAAAAAAATTTCATTCTCTCTCCTCTGGCTTAATGAGCCACCGAGCCGTATCCATTAACTTGTCTGCAATAAAAAGTTTACCTAGACCGACAACAACATTGTCATCTTTCTTTATCGTTCTCATTACTTTTACACCTTGCATGGTCAAAAAGTAATTCCCATAAATTTTAGCAAAAGCTTTGATAGGATTCATCTCACTCACCCTCGATTATTTCAGCCTCTTTTCGGATTGTTTCAACATCTTCTTGATATTGAACTTCACTATAGTTGACTAGTTTAGACAATTCTTTCTGCAAGCTTTCACCCATCGGTTTCATAGTTGCAAAGGTTAATCCTCCAGAAATGATACCTCCCAAGATAGGTATAAATTTCCCCATTCCTTTGGCCAACCCTCCCTTGGTCAGATTCACACCAAATATTTTTAAGACTTTTTTCAAAATAGGGTACCAAAGCGTCTTTGTTAAAGCTTTATTAGGTACTGTTTTCATTACCTGTTTGGCAATTGTTATACCACCAGCACGTAGCAAGGCAGCGGTTCCATTTACCCCCAACATGACACCTAGATAAAGCAAGAGGGTATTTTGAGCATCTTCACTCAACTCATCGCGTGAAGCCCAAAGATCCTCATATCCATAAATATAACCTAATTCTTGAGCCAATTTCAGAGAGAAACCATAAAATTGAGCTACATCCGCTGGTATGGTAATTGCCATGGCAAGTCCACCTGGTAATCCAGCAACAACAGAAGTTCCACTCGCTAATAAAACATTATCCCTAATACAGGCATTAGCCACTCGATCTAAGATTTCTTGAGATAAGAGAGACGTTGGGCCTTGTTCTAATAAGGTAGGAATGTCCTGTGGATCCAATTCTTTGGAAAACTTATCCACTAAAAATTTCGAACGATCAACCTTAACAACTGGTAGTTTTACCACTTGTTGTAATACTTGCATAGCTAACTCTTGTTCAGCCATATACAAACTCCTTTTACTTCTGTAAGTTATATTCTATGATAGCATACTCTTTTAAAGTATGTTTCAAATTCCCCTCAAAAATTTTCAAAAAATCCTTAGCAACTTATTTGTTAAAGATTTTTAATAGTCTTTGTAGAGACAGCTCGAATATTCAACTCCTACCCTTACAACATGATATTCTATCTGTGAACGATAGTCTATTATTGTTTCACCTAAAATGTTCCTTGAATACACACTAACTATGAGCTTTCGAGTTTCATTTTATAAATCCATAATTTCTTTTTTCTTTCGATCAAATTCTTCCTGAGATAATATACCTGCATCTAAAAGAGATTTTAGTTTTGTAAGTGCTTCGATTTGCTCATCTAATGATAGACTCGGTTTCATGGCTTTTTCATCTAAACTTTGAGCCATATTCATTCCAAATATCATTCCAGCACTATCACCTAGACCATGTTGCTCCACTCCTGATGCAATTTTTTGTTGTGCTGCAATATTAGAAGATTTCTGCGATACATCATCATAAGCTTTTAAATTCATCTTATTTGATGAAAATTGTTTAACCAATTCCTTGGATTCTGGTGAGAACTCAATATTAGCAATGGCAACTTTTACAATCTCAAATCCAAAACGTTCTTTCCAAGTCCCTGCATACTGTCCATCATTCGATACTTGTGTTGCAAGAACTGCAGCTTGTGAGGGTAATTGTGAAATACGATAAGCTGTTGACAAAGAATTAAGTGCAACAATAAAAGATTGAAGAAATTCTGTTACTATTTGTGATCTAGCTTGAGCGCTATCAAAGGTATAATAAGTCACATTGGCAGGAAGAAAGTTTCTGATAAATTGCTTAGCATCTGTAATTTGGATAGAAAATGTTCCAAAAGCACGTACTTCTAAATCTGTCCCATAAAACAAATCATTATACATGACTGGACCACGAGTTCCAAATTTAATATCACGAATTTCTCTCAAATTAACAAAACAAATCTGTTTGTGCTGATCACTTTGACCACCGAATCCAACACGATTAACAACATTGTCAAACAGTGACTTTTTCAATCCATCACCGTTAAAAACACTGCTCTCACCATTTTTGTATTCATATCCACCTGGTTCTGTAATAATTTCCTCGATACCAGACTGACTAAAGATAAAGGCAGCAGTATTTTCTGGAATAAAAATCTTGGATCCGTTCGAAATAACACCTACAGATCCCTTCGTATTGACACCCCTACCATTATTACTTTCTTGAACAATACCTGGACTTACAGCTGTATGTTCATCAAAAGCTTGAACTGTGATAATTTCTTTCCACTGATCTGCAAATGTACCACCGATAGAATCTGTGATTACTTTTATCAACCCCATTTAATTGTCCCCTTATAAACTTTGCTCCATATCACAATAGGCACATCTCACTGTTTGCTTCACTTGACCTGACAAAGGTGCTCCACAAAAGCTACACTTGGTTGAAATCTTTTCTGGCTCTGCATCCTTAATCCCAAGCCCTGCTTTAAAAGTGTCAAATGTATCCTTAAATGTTTCTGCTAAAACATCTGCTCCGAATAAGCTGCTATCTCCCAAGGTTTCAAAATTACTTGTATCACCTGAAATCAATTTAATAATGTTTCTAGCCCACTTGTCAGTATCCTTAGTATTATTAAATGAAAAAATAGCTTGCCCGCCATTATAATAAATTTCCAACCGTTTCACACCATTGGTTTTGGTTACTGAAACTTGAGGTTTCCCTTCAAAAATTTTAATCTGGTTAATGGGAATGGTAACTTGGTCTTTTTTCCCTCCCCAAAAACCTTTTTTGATATGTACTAAGTGTAGATTCGTTAAAATTAATTCATCTGTAGCCAAACCATTTTTCCCAAAACTCACATGGTCACTATTCATAACCATATATTCATGTGGTAACAATTGATAATCCATATTGAACTCCACTCTTCCTATTAAAGACTAGCTTTCCACTGCTCCACTTGTTCATGTAGATTATCACGATAATCTTTTAGAGTCTTAATCACTTCTTCTTTCCCTTGAATCGG
The DNA here is from genome assembly GCA_965245755.1 of Streptococcus mitis. GTDB lineage: Bacteria > Bacillota > Bacilli > Lactobacillales > Streptococcaceae > Streptococcus > Streptococcus mitis_DY. The sequence continues at coordinate 22,960 of CBDFAU010000003.1, forward strand.
TGCTTTCTTGAGTGGACCATATTGTTTTTTCAGATCTTCCATTTCTTTTTTAGTGCTATCTTTTTGTTCTTGGATAGCAGCGCTATCTTCTAAAGCAGTCCCTTTAAAGGCTTCGTCTGCTTCTGTATAGTAATTATCGATTATTTTCTCATTCATAATCAAGTAGTCTTCATAAGTTTTTATAGACTCAATTGTCGCATCACTAACATCTTGTGGGTTGAAATCGCCTGAACTGAGTTTTTCTTTTGCTTTGGCAAGCAAGCCCTTCTTTTCAGAACTACTAGATGAAGCTTCTGTTTGATTCTCACTAGAAGAGCTGCTTGTTTTTTCAGAAAGAGAACTACAAGCAACTAGAGTAGAGACGGAAAGACATAGCAAAGCTAAACGACAAACTTTTTTTATATTATTCATTGATAGAATCTCCTTTTATTTATGAAATCATCATATCATATTTGCTAAAAAAAAAAAAAGCATTTTCTATTTAGCTAACCTTTAAAAATACAGAATTCTAGTTAAAAGAATATTTTTCCATTTCAAATTCCACCTATTTTCCCCCACCAAAAAAGAGGGTTGCCCCTCCTTCTTAGTTCTTATCCAGATTGCGTAGCATTTCGTCAATCTTGTTTCCATATTCGATGGATTCGTCTTTGACGAAAGTCAAATCTGGGATTTTGTACAATTTCAAATTGCGACCAAGTTCACGTTTAATGGTACCAGTTGCTTTTTCAAGCCCGATTTGGGCTTTTTGATTATCTGAAGCAAGGTTACTCAAAATGGTGTAGTAAACCTTGGCAACAGACAAGTCACCTAGCATCTGAACATCTGTGATGGTCACACCTTGGACACGCGGATCACGGACTTTCTTTTGCAAAATCTCATTGACTTCACGCTTGATTTCCATGCCCACACGATCCGTACGGAAATGATTTGCCATGATATTCCTTTCTCTACTTTGAACCAAAAGCTAGGCCAGCAGACCTAGCTATTCTATTAGATAGAGGAACTAGAGTCGTTTGAATCTAGGAAACAAGCCTTAGATAGAACTGAAGTTCATCAAGGCGCTGTTGACGACGAGTCAAATCGGCTATCGTTTCTCTATTATCTCTTGATTTCTTCCATGACATAAGCCTCAATCACATCATCCATCTTGATATCATTGTAGCCATCGATCATCAATCCACCTTCACGGCCGTTTGTAACTTCTTTGACGTCGTCTTTGTAGTGTTTCAAGCTAGCAAGTTCGCCATCATAGATAACAACACCGTCACGGATAACACGGACTTTAGAGTCACGGGTAACCTTACCGTTGATAACCATGAATCCACCGATAGTTCCCACTTTAGACACCTTGAAGGTTTCACGAATAACTGCTTCACCGATAACTTTTTCTTCGAATTCTGGATCAAGCATCCCTTTCATGGCTTCTTCCATCTCTTCGATAACCTTGTAGATAATGCTGTGAAGACGGATTTCAACATCGTCAGCTTCTGCTTGTTGACGAGCTTGTGGTGTAGGGCGTACGTTGAAACCAACGATGAAGGCATTTGAAGCTTCGGCAAGAGTCACGTCTGATTCGTTGATAGCACCGACCGCAGAGTGAACGATGGTAACTTTAACACCTTCCACATCAATCTTCTGAAGTGAGGCAGAAAGGGCTTCAACAGAACCTTGTACATCGGCCTTGATGATAACGTTAACTGATTTTAGTTCACCAGCTTTAAGCGTATCAAAGAGGTTTTCAAGGCTGACACGTTGAGTAGCTTGACGTTGTTTCATAAGGGCACGTTTGGCACGTTCTTCACCTGCTGCACGCGCAGATTTTTCATCTTCGTAGACAGCAAAGTGGTCACCCGCCATTGGCGCTTCGTTCAAACCTGTGATTGACACTGGTGTTGATGGACCTGCTACCTTAACACGACGACCAAGGTCGTTGGTCATAGCACGGACACGACCGAAGGTATTTCCGACAACGATTGGGTCTTGAACATTCAAGGTACCTTGTTGAACAAGAAGGGTTGCAACCGCACCTTTTCCTTTATCCAAGCGCGCTTCGATAACTGTACCGATAGCACGCACTGTTGGGTCTGCCTTGAGTTCTTGGATTTCAGCCACAAGAAGGACTGTTTCCAACAATTCTTCGATGTTTTGGTTGAATTTAGCTGAGATTTCAACAAATTCAGAATCTCCACCCCAAGCAGTTGACATAACACCATGCTCTGCCAATTCACCGATAACGCGTTCTGGGTTAGCACCTGGTTTATCAATCTTGTTGATGGCTACGATGATTGGAACGTTGGCCGCTTTTGAGTGGTTAATGGCTTCGATAGTCTGAGGCATAACCCCGTCATCTGCCGCTACGACCAAGATCGTAATATCGGTAACAGAAGCACCACGCGCACGCATTGATGTAAAGGCCGCGTGTCCTGGTGTATCAAGGAAGGTAATCTTCTTGCCATTTTCCACGATTTGGTAGGCACCGATATGCTGAGTGATACCACCTGCTTCACCTGTCGCAACGCGAGAGTTACGAAGGGTATCAAGGAGTGTTGTTTTACCGTGGTCAACGTGTCCCATGATGGTTACAACTGGTGGACGCTCAACCAATTCATCTTCATTGAGATAACCATCTTCGACAAAGAAACGTTCGATGTCGGCATTGTCCACTTCAACCTTTTGTTTGGCTTCGATACCATAATCCACCATGAGGAGTTCAATTGTTTCCCCATCCAAAGATTGGTTTTGTGTGGCCATGACACCCATCATAAAGAGTTTCTTAACGATTTCAGCTGGTTCACGTTTGATACGTTTTGCGATTTCCGCAACGGTCATACCATCTGTATATTCAAATTCTGTTGGCAATTCATGGAATTTACGTTCTGTAACAGGTTTTGGAGCCTGATTGCGGTTGTTCTTGTTACTGCCTTTTTTGTTCTTTTTGTTGTTATTCCAGTTACTATTTCTTTGATTTCTCACTTGATTTTGACTACTTCGATTCTTTTGTTGTTTTCTAGGACCATCTTCTTCGTGATCATAATCATCACGTTCTTTGTCTGGTCGAGCTTGTTTTTTACGACGTGTATCCACTGGTGCTTCTTTAGCTACAGGAGCTGGTTCAACCACTGCTTGAACTTGTTGCGCTTGTTCAGCTAACTTAGCCACTTCTTCAAAGATTTCCTCTGGCTCCTTGCGTTTATTAGCTTGGGCCAAGGCTTCTTTGGCAGCCTGAGTCTGCTTGAAACGTTCCTCACTTGAACGGGCATATTCTGCATTTTGTTCTGCTTTTAGGGCTGCTGCACGGGCCTTAAAGTCAACACGTGGTCCAGCTTGTTTTGGCTGGAAGTCTTGTTGCTGACGGCGCTCATTGCCACGATTTTGCTGACCTTGCTGTTTCTTAGCTTGGTCGTTAAAACGACGATTATCGCGCTTGCCTTGACCTTGTTTTCCACCATTACGGCCGTCGTTTTTCTGACGGTTTCCGTTTTGTTGTTGGTCACGGTTATTGCCCTTGTTTTGCTTGCGTCGTTCTGCCTGCTCTTTGGCACGGGCTTCACGCTCAGCCTTAAAATTACGGCTTTGCGGTTTAGCTGCTACTTTTTCGGCCTTCGGAGCAACTGGCTCAGCCGGTTTTGCCTCTTCCTTAGCTACAGCTGGTTTAGCTGGTTCAGATTTCTCAGCTTTCTTTTCTGCACTTGCTTTTGGTGCTGCAGGTTTTGCTTCTGCTTTCGGAGCAGCTGCAGGCTTAAAGCTGGCAGCGATTTTTGCAGCGACAGCTTCTTCCACACTTGATGAGTGGCTTTTCACATCCAAGCCCAACTCTTTTGCACGCGCTACAACTTCTTTACTTTCTTTTCCAAGTTCTTTTGCGATTTCGTACAATCTTTTCTTAGACAAATCATGTCCTCCTCTTCTATTCCATAAGAGACCTCATTTTCTTTGTAAATCCAGCATCTGTCACAGCCAAAACCTTTCTCGATTTCCCGACTGCTATGCTTAATTCCAGTGTTGAAAACACGGTTACAATTTCTACTTGATAATAATGACTTTTATCTTGAATCTTCTTGGTCAGATTGGGTCCAGCATCATGGGCTAGAAAGATCAACTTGGCCTTACCATCTTGAATCGCTTTAACGACCAATTCTTCACCCGATATAATCCGCCCTGCTCTCTGAGCAAGTCCCAAGAGATTGCTTATCTTTTGCTTATTCAAGTCCTAACTCTCTTCTTTTCACTTTGTGATCCACATAAGCGATCAACTCATCATAAAAGCTTTCTTCCACTTCCATGTCAAAGCTGCGGTTAAAGACCTTCTTCTTTTTCGCCTCTAGGGCTTCTTTATTGTCTAGCTTGATATAAGCGCCGCGGCCATTGGCCTTGCCTGTTGGATCGATAAAGACTTGTCCTTCCTTGTTTTTGACAATGCGGAGCAAATCACGTTTATCAATCACTTCATTGGACACAACAGACTTGCGCAAAGGGATTTTTCTCGTTTTCATCTTTCCCTCCTCTAGCAGCTTTTATTCTTCTACAGTATCGTTTTCTGCTTCCAAATCTACCAAACCAGCTTCTTCCATGGCTTCAAATTCGCTAGCAGACTTGATATCAATACGGTAACCAGTCAAGTGAGCTGCCAAGCGAACGTTTTGCCCACGACGACCGATAGCAAGAGAAAGCTTGTTATCAGGAACAACCACCAAGGCACGTTTGCTGTCGTTTTCATCAAAGATAACTTGGTCAACTTCAGCAGGAGCAATGGCATTGTAGATAAATTCAGCTGGATCTGCTACCCACTCGATAACATCGATATTTTCTTCGATTGGTACCATACGGTCGCTCTTGGCATCGTAACGAGCTGGGTGGAATTTGCTAGTGATTTTCTTGATGTTAGCTCCACCACGTCCAACGATTGTTCCGATAGCATCCACGTTTGGATTATGACTACGAACTGCAACCTTAGTACGGTCACCTGCTTCACGGGCCACGCTCATGATTTCAACAGTTCCATCATAAACTTCTGGAATTTCTTGTTCCATCAAGCGTTTGATCATTTCGGGATGGCTACGGCTAACAAAGACGTTGACACCACGAGGGTTGTCTTCAACCTTGTAAACATATACTTCGATACGATCATGAGAAGCAAAAACTTCACCAGGAATTTGGTCTTGTTTTGACAATTGGGCTTCGATGCTGCCGAGGTTGACATAGATAAAGCGGTTGTCAAATCGTTCTACAGTACCAGACATGATTTCTTGTTCATGCTCTTTGTAAGTATTGTAAGTGATGGCACGTGTTTGCTTGCGCATTTTTTCCATGATGGTTTGTTTGGCAGATTGAGCTGCTACACGACCAAACTCAGCAGGTGCTTCTTCAAACTTGATTTTGTCACCAAGTTCATATGCTGAATTAATGGCAAGAGCATCTTTCAAGCTGATTTCCAAACGGCTATCAAATACTTCATCAACCACTTCACGGACAGTATAAACTGTAAAATCACCTGTTTTTTCGTTGAAGTCAATAGCTACACTGTCTGATTGACCATAGCGTCTGCGATAAGCGGAACGAAGCGACTCTACTACTGCGTCGATGATGTCTTCTTTTTTGATTCCCTTGTCTTCTTCCAAAATGCGGAAGGCCTCTAGCATTTCTTTACTCATGTTTTCTTCACTTTTGAATCCTCAAAAGCTATCCTTTCTTTTTCTATAATTTAACTGCTAAACGTGCTTTTGATACCAAACTGTATGGAATTTGGACAGTTTTCTTACGCGTCTTGTCCATATATTCCATGGTCAACTCATCCTCTTCAAAGGCCAACAAGGTTCCTTCAAAGACCTTTTGCTTATCGATGGCTTGGTAGAGCCCGACATGGATGTATTTCCCAACCGCTCCAGCGACGGCATCCTTGGTTTTCAAAGGACGTTCCAAGCCTGGACTGGTGATTTCTAGGAAATATTGTTCTGGGAAGGGATCTGGCTTGATAGTGTCTAGGACAGGACTGATTATTTCTGTCAAGTCCGCCGTGTCGTTCAAGGTAATTCCTTCAGGTTTATCTACAAAAATACTGAGAATCATGTCACTGCCAATCTTTCCATACTCAATATCCACGAGTTCGAAAGGTTCTTGAATGACAGGTTCTACGACTTCTCTGACTAATTCTACGATTGTTGCGATTGCGTCCACCTCCTCATAAGCAAGAGGCGAAGATATTTCCCCGCCTCACTTTTCATATTCTTACTCTTAGTATAGCACGTTTGCCAACTTATGTAAAGCAAAAGCACTTATACAGCCTGATTTCAGGCTATTTCTTAAAATTCTGCCTCAACTCGGTAGATAACTTGCCCCTTGTTGGAGAATTTTTGTTCGTATTCTGTCATGACATTGCCTTCAAAATCACTGGCATGTAAATCAAGCCAGACACCATTGAGCTTCATGCCATACTGAGAAAAGCTCACTAAACTGTACTCAAACAAGCCACGGTTGTCCGTCTTGAAATGAATTTCTCCATTTTTAGGCAAGATACGCTTGAAGGTATCCAAGAAGGTCTTGTAGGTCAAACGACGCTTTTCATGGCGCTTTTTAGGCCATGGATCTGAAAAATTCAGATACAAGCGATCAATCTCACCGTCTTCAAAATAGTCGGTCAAGTCAGAACCATCTACCCACAAGAGCTTGATGTTAGGCACTCCAACTTCAAGCACCTTGTCCAAAGCGTAGCTCAAAACAGACTTTTGAATATCAATCCCGATATAGTTGATGTCAGGGTTTTGCTTGGCCATACCTGAAACAAAGGCACCCTTTCCACTTCCAACTTCCACATGAATGGGATTATCATTGCCAAACAAGTCCCGCCATTTTCCCTTGGCTTCTAAGGGATTGAGGACCACATACTGAGGATTTGCCTCTAGTAATTCTGTCGCCCCTTTACGATTTCTAACTCTCATCTTCTCTTTCCATACTTGTCTCGGAAGTGACGCAAGCCATGAATCTCCCGATTGACATTTTCTAAATCTTGGTTCATATAATACTTGGAAATCTGGCTCAAGTAAGATAATTGACCGTACCAATACAATTTACTTAATACCGTTTGATTGTACTTGTAACCGTAGTAGGTCAACCATTCCTTCCACTGATGTTCTGGAATATAATGGCAGAGCATATGGGCCACATCAAACATGCGATCGGTCAAGCGAACCGAATCCCAATCTACCAAATAAATTAAGCCACTGTCTGTCTCAATCCAATTACTATGTCGTACATCTCCATGGACAATGGTCGCATGGTCCTCTCTAAATCCTGGAATAGTCTGACGTAAATCAGCCATCACTTCACTGATAAAATGATTTTTACGCAAAGCATCTGGAGCCGTTTCTTGCCAAGACTTTAGTAAGTCTACAGGTGTTTCCATGGCATATCCCAAACGACTCAACTGTGTCATCAAGGGACGTGAGCGATGCAGGCGGGTTAAGATATTGACGATTTGTTTACGATTCATATCATAGGGGGTCAATATCTTACCTGTCAACCATTCTTGAGCACACATATCACGCCCATCTGCCAAACGGCGACTCCATAATAATTGTGGAGCAATTTGTTCTCTAGCTAGACCAGGTAGGATTGGAGAGGTGTTCATTTTTACAAAGATACGCTTCCCATCAGGATAGCTACCCATATAAGCCTTGCCACTTTTCCCAGGTATGGGAGTCAGTGTTAGCTCATTATCACCCAAATCCATTTCTTTCCTCCGTATAAAGTTTCCTTACTATTCTACTAGTTTTTGGCCTATTCGTCAACCGCTCCACGCCCGATTCTCAAAGAAAAGCATCTCAATTGGCTCGGGCTATCATTATAACTTGAAAAAGGCAAGCACCATCTCCTACTTACCTTTTCATGATTTTTATAAATAATATAGGAGTGGCCAACTATTGTAAAACATGTGGACTAGAGTAGAAACCCACAAGTTTTGGCTCTTTTTATAAGCAAAACCCAGCAACAAGCCCCCAAGTAGATAAAAAATAAACGAAGGGACATTAGAAGGTCCATGCATGAAAGAAAAGAGAGAGGAAGTTAGCACAAGCCCTAACCAAGAATTGTCAAAAACGGCACCTTGAAGAAGTCCTCTGAAAATGAGTTCTTCCTGGATTGGTCCAAAAACTGAGGTAGTCAAAATCAAAGACAGGGAAATTCCTCTGCTGACTTCCGCCAAGTGTTGAACTCCCGCGCCAGAAGAAACAGCAAAGAAATGAATATAAACTAGCGTCTCAAGAACGCTTAGAAGAAAGATTGCAATGAAAAGCAAAATGTCTTTCTTCCTTAACATCCCAAAAGAAATCATTTCAAACTGTCTAGCATAAACAACACTCAGCGAGGTTACTAGAAGACTTACAATAATCAATTCAGATTCATTTTGAAAAAAATCCCCGTGGTTAATCGTATAAGGAACTGTAATGACGATTAGTAGTACTAAAAATCCAAAACAAAAGGCATGAAATTTATCAAAAAACTTCATAAAATTATCCTCCTCAACAAACAGACTTCCTACACGTCATTCTTTAGATCTAGCCTTTCCAAAACAAACCATTTTAGCAACCAAAATCCGACCACATAGCCAGCCCCTATGAATATAGCCATAAAAGCTAGCATGGGATTCAGAAAATAAAAAATCACAACAGATACAAAGGTTAGCACAAAAACATTAAAGGCAATGGTGTCAGAAGCCAAGACCAGAATATAAGGTGTCAACCAGTCTAAGGTTTTTGAATCTAGGAAAAATAAGTGTTTATACATGATGACCTCCTCTATGGCTGAAAAGCAAGTCTTCTGGTTTTTTACCCCAGGACCCTGTGTAGAAAAGTGAGCAAAAATGGTAAGTTTGCGATGATATTATTAACAATATGAATCGAATAAGAAGGATAGATACTCTTCGTATAACGTGTCAGCCAGGCATATAGACAACCCACTGCCGTATAGACAAAAATATCTGCGAGACTTGGCAAGCTAGAAAAGTGGGGCAAGGCAAATAAGAATGACGGAAAGAGAAGATCCAGCCCCCATCTCGAATCCTTAAAGAAGGCATGTTGAAGCAGTCCCCTACATACCAATTCTTCCATCAGAGGTCCTAGTACGATTAAGGTTAGGTAAACACCGAACTCCGCAAAATTGGTCTCACTATAGGCAATAAACAAATTCCAACCTTCATTGGTCCCCTGAACGTGTTTAGCTGTCAGATAGTTAAAACAGATAAGCACAACAGCTGCTAACACCGTCAGGACAGAATAGCTCAACCACTTTTTCCTAGGAATACGAAAGAGATAAGCATGGCCCGACCTGACCAAAATCCAAATCATAAAGGAGATAAAGAGAAGGCTGATGATGTTTCGAATCCAGATAAGATTTCCTACCCAAGACGAGAACTCCCAATAATTGCTACAAAATTGGGTTGTCCAAAACAGTCCGAAAAACAGAAACAAATAAGAAAGAATTGCACTCGCTTTGAAAAGAATAGGATGTTTTTTCATTGCTTTCTCCATTACAATTAAATGACATCTAATCATTTTCTAAAATTTGATAACTTTTGTGAAATGTTTTAGCAGAAACAACTCTATGATTGGTGATATCTATATAATCACCTGGATAACCAAGAACATACATCCCATAACCAGCGAATCCTCCTCCAGCTGTTCCAACTAGACCAAACTTGATATTCGTTGCAAGAGAAGTGTTAAGACCTGCCATTAGAATGCGCACATGATTATCCAACCAAACCATATAATTTTTTTGAAAAGCTTCCTCTACCCAACTTGGTTTAGGAGTCGCTTGACCAATTTCCCAAACATCAACAATTTGATTCCCATATTTTGCCTTCATAGCTTCAATCCTTTTTAAATACCATTACATGAGTTGGGAGTTCCCCCTATACCATAAGGACCACATGGTTTTGAAAAATGTACAATAGGCCACTTACCATTTAATTGATCCAAAGTTGGAGACGGTGCTAGCCCACCCAATAAACCAGCAACCATATCTCCTCAACCTCCGAAACCTCCTTCAACTTTCGCAAGCATATCAGTATCCATAACCTCAAATTGTTCCATCATTTTTGTATTCATAACGAATACCTCCTTTTTTATTTTTAATTTTAATTGTTATCCTGTTGCAATTGACAATTTTAGTATAGCACTATTTGTTAAAGTTTTTCATACAAATCTTGAATTATCATCGAAACATCTTAAATTACTCAAAGAGTACAATCTTCCCAATCAACTAATAAGAAGTGAATAATATTAAATTCCATTATTCACTTCTTAAAATCGATAATTATTTTTACTCTACTATTTTTAGCTAAATACCCTGTGTAAAAAAGTCAGCAAAAATGGTAATGTTGCGAAAATATTATTAATCACATGCACCGCATAGGATGGATAAATGCTCTTGGTATAGCGGGTCAAACTAGCAAAGATGATGCCAAATGTTGCAAAGGCGAAGATATCTAACAAACTAGGCAGGCTTGAAAAATGAGGAAGAGCAAATAAAATGGAAGGAAGGAGCAAATCAAGGCCAAATCTCGAATGCTTAAAAAAGGCGTGTTGCAGTAATCCTCTATAGATCAGCTCTTCCATAAGTGGAGTCAGAAAGAACAAAGTTATATAGATACCTAGCTCAGCAAAGTTGGTCCCACTATAACCGATCAATACGGCCCAACCTTCAGCAGTTGACTGAACATGTTTAGCTGTCTGAACGTTAAAAGAGATATAGAGCACTACCACTAGTACTGTCAAAATCGAATACCAAAGCCATTTTTTTCTTGGAATGCGAAAAAGATAGCCATGACCTGTCTTAACCAGAATCCAAATCATGACTCCGCTAAATAGCAAACTCAAGAGATTTTGAATCCAGACGAAATTGCCAATCTGGGAAGAAAATTGCCAATAATTTTGAACAGTAAGCGTCAGCTGAGAAAGACCAAATACGAAAAATAAGTAAGAGAAAACTGCACTTATTTTGAATAGAAGTTGATACTTTTTCATAGAAATTCTTTCCACTATGACCTCCCCTTGTCATGCTCTACTGCTGTAAGATCAAGAAGACAGCTTGTTCTTTTTAAGGCTAACCTGACTACTAGATAATAGATATATTAAAGCATTAAAGACAATGAAAATATGTCCATAGAATAAAATCAACCTCGCATCCAAACCAAGATAAAGTTTAATAATCACAAAGATAAGCAAAAGAATTTGAAACCATATCGTTTTCCTAAAAATAAATTTAAAACGGTTTTGAATGTCTGCCTCCTTGATTTTTACCGCCACCCCTTTATTAGCAAGAAGGAAAACGCCTGCTTCAAATAATCCACTGTAGAGAATAAGCCACCCAATCGATTCATTAGAGATTTGTAAAAATGTCCCTAAAAGAATATTCAAAATACTACTCAAGAAAATAACAAGAAATAATCTATATTTCATTTTAAATACCTCCATTCACTTATTTCACGGACAGTTTAATAGAGCCTTCTAATCAAAGATTCTGTCAGAAGAAGAAGGCAAGCTACTTTTTATAATACTTCAAGCCCCACATGAGCAGAAGCATGATGATCAAGCAGAGGATAGCACCAATATAGGCAATTAATTGTTGGTAGAATTCTCCTGCTGTGATACCTCTATACAAACAAATAATAGACATAAAGCCTGTCAAGCCGATATACATGAGTTGATTGGTTCTAGGACTAACCAAATCATCATCTTCAAATTCTCTTATCCTCATTTCCCTAGTGAGGTAAACAGTAATCAAAATAGAAGCCAAGTTAATAACCACTAAAAGAAATTGGAAAACCAAGGAAAAATTTAAAAACTGACGAGATAGAAATAGATAAGTAGAGACAAGCAAGGGCAACTGACCTAGGAACAATCTCGCAAGGAAGATGTTCCGTTTTTTAGCAAGAAAAGTTTTCATTTCTTTGCTCCTTTCTTTTTAGTTAAAGCAAGATAGATCATAAATGCAATCAGATAGGCTATAGTATAAAACAGAAGATACCAAACACTTCCCCTAAGCGGATAAAGAAAGATGGACATGATTAGATACAAGATGAAAATAATCAGTATTTTTTTCTTCATAAGGTTTCCTCCTAAATGTGTGCTTTATCCTAGTTGAGCAAGAACCTTTACACTGTTAGTATAGCACTCATTTTGGCTTTAGATCGCCCAAATCACAAATGGTCATCAAAACATCTTGAATTGTTAAAAAATTTAAAAAGCAAGCATGAAAAACATACTTGCCCTAAGGGAATTTAACAATAATCTAAAACGATTCACCCTTACTTTCGTCTGTTCTGATAGATTCTCATGATCGCAACCAGGATACAAGCTGTCCCACCTGCCAAAACGAGGAGGGTAATGATAATGTTGAGAATTTCAGGCGTCCTCTCTATTCTGTTGACAAGACGGACTAAAGACAATACTGTCAATAAGAGTAACGCTACTGACTCTGTCCGAATTAAAGAAGCCATTCGGTTCTCAACCGCATATAAAAAGGATGGTAACATAACACAGGCTATAGCAATCACAAACAGATTGCTCCCTGTTTCTTCTCCCTTGTTCACCACGGAAATCATGAGAAGATTCGATGCTATGATCAACGTAGAACAGATGATAAAAAATGATTTCTTATTCATATAGGGTACCTCATATACTATGGCATTTTAATTGATGACTGCAGGCAGTACTTCTTTCCACAGATATTCTAATCATCAACTGACATCGAGTGAACTGTTAAAACCTGACGAAAGACTTGATTTTGACAGGTGGTATTTAGACTGGTATTGGGATGGCTTTCCACAATTTTCATGACGGTATAGAGACCAACTCCTCTCTCCTCCCCTTTAGAACTTGCTCCAAAGGAGAAGATTTCAGAAATATCGATCCCCTCTTCTTTGATGGAGTTTTCAATGATAAAGGTCTCCTGTGCTCCATTTTTTAAAAAGGCGATTGAAACGTGAGGTTGACTGGCCTCTACACTAGCTTCAATAGCATTGTCACAAAGGATAGACACAATAGTCAGAAAATCAAGTAGACTCATCCCCTCGACCTGAATCTCCTCTGGAACTTCGACATTAAAGACTATGTTCTTATCTCTGGCTTTTAGAAATTTCCCTGCTAGAAGACTTTTGAGGGCTTTATCACGAATATTCACTAATCTGCCCAGGTCATATTTGTTGTCCTGCAATTTTTCACTAGAATCCTTTAAGACCGAATCGTAGACCTCTTTTATCTGCTCCATATCCTCCTCTTCAATGCCCAGACGTAAGCTAGTTAAGAGGTTAGTGTAGTCATGGCGAAAACTCCGTACTTCCTTGTAAAGTTCCTCTATATGCCGACTATAGCGTTCCATATCTCTGTAGCGCAAGGCCTGCTCTTGATCCAATTTCTCATGGAGTTTTTCCTTCAAATAGGTATCCAGCTTCTTGATAACCCCCATAAAAAAGAGTAGGTAAAATACTAGGATGAGATGGCGAACAGTCGTTGATTGAATACCTTGTTCATATTCAAAGAAAGACAGACTTTGCATCACTAGATAGTAAGCCCCCATTATCCAGTTAATCTTAGTCAGGGACTTTTGAAAACCTTTATCTAGAATCTCCTTTCTCAAGTTAGTGAAATCATAGTCCAACCATTTCAAAAAGACTAGGGAAATGAAGAAATTGAAAATTATTATACATAACCAAGCAAATGAGTAGTCATCATATACTTGCCCTTGTCCCAAAAATGGAAGCACAAAATAGGAAACACCTCTATGAAAGAGATTCACTAATATCATTGGAAAGAGACCATAAAAGAGAAGGAGTTTTTTAGGAAGTCCTCTTAACAATAAGAAAGATAAGCCTATGCCGTACAAGGGTTCCATAAAATAAAATAGGTAATTATATCCTACCATATATTCAATCATTAAAAAAACAAAGGCCAACAGTATCTTAAAAAGAAAAGCCTTAAAAATCCTCTCAAAAGTGATACCAATTCCATCCACCTTAAAGAAAATGACAATTTCTAGCCCATGAGTAACAAGTGTATACAACAATATCCAAGCAATATTCATAAACTCTCCTAGCTCAGTGTAAGTTATTAATAGCTTCAGACACTTCTCTGACCTTATAACGCGCAATCATACAGCTTCCGCCATTAGGAAAGAAAAGGAGTTTTTCTTTCTTATCCAAACGAACCACATTGGCAGGATTGATGAGAAAAGAACGATGACACTGCAAGAGACGAGGTTCCTGCTTGAAAACCTCCTCTAAACTCGCTGTAAATTCCAACCTGTCTGTCTTGGTATAGAGAATAACACGATGGGCTCTGGGCGACGTTTCGAGATAGTAAACTTCTTTAAAAGGATACTGGAATTGAGCAAATTTTGATTTAAAGTAAAAGCAATCTTCCGCCAGACTTTTACTATCTTGACTATTGGCATAGAGGAGGGCTGTCTCGATCCGAGATTCAAACTCCTCTGCCGACAAGGCCTTATCAATGTAGTCCAAAGCTGACACTTGATAGCGAAAGGACAGGGGCATAAACTCCGAGTGAGTCGTCACAAAGACAATAAGGGCATAAGGATCCCGATCCCGAATTTTTCTAGCCACTTCCAGCCCCTTCATCTCCTCATTTCGAATCTCAATATCCAAAAAGAATAGTTGATGCGCCCCCTTCTCATGGACTTCAGTCAGCAGTTGATCTGGCTTCCCAAATACCTCAAAAGAACTGGGAGTGATCTGATGTTCCTTCAAGAGTTTCTCAATCGTCGCTTCAATCCTAGTCTGCTGGGAAAAATCATCTTCTAAAACAAATATTCTCATCTTCTTACTCTCCTTGTTTCCATTTCTTCCTAAAAAGAGAATAGCAAAAATACTATGATACAAGCCCACCAAATCCTAAACAGGCCTTCAACACTCCTGAAAGGTATCTTGTTCCTCAAATAAGCATGATAATCTTACAACTATTTTATCATAAAATCTTAACAGTACCATTCAGGAAATTTCAAGGTCAATTAAAGATTTGAAGGCGAAAAAGGAGATAAAAGTGATAGACTGACAGTATCAAAACACAGTTGCTAGAAACAAGACTGGCACCCAGATTAGAGGAGGAAATCTCATGACAGATACAGACCCTATCAAAAGAGCTCAGGCTTTGATTACTGACTTAAACAAAGCCTATCAAGCATGCAAACAGGCAACTGCTGACGACGTCCGCTTTCAGGAGCAATTAAACTCTATTCTTGGTTTTTTAGCCAAGGCTGAGACAGTGGATAATCGAGTCTTGATTGAACTGGAAAAATTTTACCAGACTTCCAGTCTTCTCATGGGACTCAGCGCTCTTGATCCAGATGCTCCTACTCGCGCCGCTTGGCGGGCCTATGACCGCTTCCACTTTGACCAGGTCAAGACCAAGTTGAGTCTCTACGGACCAACCATTATCCTATAGTAACTAAAAAGAAGCTGAGACAAACTGAACTCAACTTCTTTTTTAGTGTCATACAGGCAATGTTAGTCCTGCATCTGACGTTTGACCTGATAAGGCAAATACAAGACTTGTAAAACCAAACCAGCTCCCAGCAAGGCTAGAAGGGCCAGTTTTTCTTGAAAGGTAATCAACCCGACAACTAATTCCACTACTAAGACCAAACTGGTCAATCCTCTGACCACTGCCTGCAAGCCTTTTTCCTTTTGCCCCTTGTCCAGTGGAAAGAGTTGGGTCAAATACTGGTAGTCAAAGGCATGATAGAGGGCCAGCAACTGGAAGAGCAAGAGGTAGTTAAAGAGAACTACCACTGCTGTCGCAATCCAAGCTTGCTCGATAAAAACCTGCGCCAGAACGGAAAGCAAGAGCAGACGGAGACTGAGCGCAAAGAGGTCTCCATTTCGCAGGTAAGAACGCAGATAGAGATTTTGCCAAATCTTTCCAGGCACCTTTTGAACGGCCTTTAGGATAAAGTCCAGATAGGCACGACGCTTGACGCTGTTTGAAATTCCCTTGACCTGCGTAAAGAGGGCAAAGAAACGAAGCAAGACTTGCTTGCGCTTGCTTTCTTGGGAAATGACATAGTCCCAATCCAGTCCAGTTTCCGTGAAAAATTTGCTGGCCTTTTGACGAAAGAGGAAATATTTTCCTACCCCCAATAAAAGCACATGGACCAGAAAAACTGGCAAGCCATAACCCATGGCTAAAAATAAAGGCGCAAATAAAAGTAAGAAAAGTGTCTGAACAAAGAGCCAAAAGACTAGGGAAATGCCAGTTTGACGCTTGAGATGGAGCTTGATTTCCTCTTCTCCGACCAAGAGAAAGAGCTTGTCTGGAGCCTCCATATAGGTGGCAATTCCTCCCCAAAGCAAAAGTAAAACAGACGTAGTTCCTACAAACAAAAGGATCGGCCAATGATTTTCAGGAAAATGTTGCAAGAGTTGACTGTACTGGTAGGCTAAAAATCCCAGCAGAACAAGCAGGAACAAGACAAAGTGGTCATTGAGAACATAGCGCAGATAACCGATACACTCCTTACGAAAAGCCTGCTTTCTCTTTAAAAACAAGTCTTTCATAGCTCCTCCTCTTTGGTCAGAGCCAAGTAAATATCATTCAAACTGGCCTCAGGCATATCAAAGGCTTCGCGCAGTTGCAGGAGATTCCCCTTAGCACGCACCTCTCCCTTGTGAAGAATGACAAAAGCATCACACATCTTCTCCGCCGAATCCAGCACGTGAGTACTCATGAGAATAGACTTACCCTTTTGCTTTTCCACTTCCAAAAGCTGAATCAAGTCCGCAATAGCCAGCGGATCAAGACCAAGGAAAGGCTCATCCACGATGAAAAGACTTGGATCCACCACAAAAGCACAGATAATCATGACCTTTTGCTTCATCCCTTTTGAAAAATGAACAGGAAACCAGTCCAATTTCTGGTCCAGACGGAACATTTTTAGCAAAGGCTCCACTCTCTCAAAAGCTAATTTCTGCTCAATACCATAAGCCATGGCAACCGTTTCGATATGCTCTCTAAGGGTCAATTCCTCATACAGGCTAGGTGTCTCAGGAATGTAGCCAATCTGCTTGCGGTAGCTAGTCGCATCTTCTTGCAGGGTCAATCCATTGATATTGATAGAACCACTATAAGGTGTCAACAGACCGATAATTTCATTAATAGTCGTCGATTTCCCAGCACCATTGAGACCAATCAGACCGACCAACTGCCCACTTTTAACAGTAAAGGACACATCTTTCAAGACAGGGACATGAACATAGCCACCTGTCAGGTTTTTAATTTCTAACATATTTTCTCCAAATTTGGTATAATGTAGCTATATTATATCAAAATTCAATACAGTAGAGGTAGATTTTATGTCAGATTGCATTTTTTGTAAAATCATCGCAGGAGAAATTCCTGCTTCAAAAGTATATGAAGATGAGCAGGTTCTTGCCTTTCTTGATATCTCTCAAGTGACACCTGGACACACCTTGGTCGTGCCAAAGGAACACTATCGCAATCTTTTGGAAATGGACGCTACTAGCGCCAGCCAACTCTTTGCCCAAGTACCAAAAGTATCTCAAAAAGTCATGAAAGCTACCAAGGCTGCTGGTATGAATATCATTGCTAACTGTGAAGAAGTTGCAGGGCAAACAGTCTTTCATACCCACGTTCACCTCGTACCTCGCTACAGTGCGGACGATGACCTCAAGATTGATTTTATCGCCCACGAACCAGACTTTGACAAACTTGCTCAAGTCGCTGAAACCATCAAAAACGCCTAAGGAGTTGCCATGAAATTATCCAACCTACTGCTATTTGCAGGAGCTGCAGCTGGAAGTTATCTGCTCACAAAAAATCGCCAAACCATCACAGATGAAGTCTTGAATACCACTGACCGCGTTCAAGCTATCAAGGACGATGTAGATATTATCCAAAACAGCCTGCAAATCATCGACCAACAAAAAGAACTCATCAAGGAATACCAAGAAGACCTGACTTACAAGTTTAAGGTCTTGGAAAAAGATATCCAGACTAGACTAGCTGTGATAAAAGAAACACAGGAAATCGAAGATAAGTAAAAAGAGCCATGAACTTTCCTTAAATCTATTTTAGGTTGTCAGGGTCAAACAAAAAAGAGGAATGAAAATGAAACAGTTTTTTAAAATTCTGGCACAGATCATCCTAATCCCTTGTGGTTGCCTTAGCCTTCTTGCGGTCCTAGCATTTCTAGTACTGTTTTTTGCCTTCAGAGCCTCACCGATTGACATTCACAAGGGAAATAACGCCCTCAAACAAATCTTTACCTCCCTTGACATGCCTCCTAAGAAAGTAAAATCAAATGGAAGATATAAATACGAGGGTGGGGGCTTAAATTTTTATGTTACTTTCTCAGATGAGGTCATCAATAGCCATCCCGTCTTAAAAGAAAGTCCAAATCTCACCAAAAACCAACTCGAAGTCTATGTCCTACAGACTGGAGATATCTCCTACTATAAAGTAGGGGATAACTTGTTCAATCATGGTTTATTGCAATTTTTAAAGAAGGAAAGTAGGAATTATTTACAAGAAATCGGAAAGAAACCAAATCCTGATTACTCAGTTCTATATTGGAAGGATCAGGAAAGTCTAAAAAAGGGAATTGCATTCTATGAAAAAGCCTTGACTTTGGTGGATATTCAGGATAACTCTGCAATCAACCATATTGATACCGTTACCATTAAGCCTGGTAAAGAAGCGGAAATCAAGCAACTCATCCAAGATATGGATGCAGCTGGCTTGCTCAAGCAAAGGTCTGATAGAAAATCAGCCGATGAGTGATTGTTCCAATGCTAACATTACAAAGAATAAAGTAAAAAGAGCCCAACGGCTCTTTTTGTGTTATTCTCCTTCAAAGGCATCTTTAATATGGTCAAAGAAGCCCTTTTTCTTTGGATTGACTTTTAAATCACCTGCAGCTGCGAATTCTTTCAAGGCTGCTTTTTGGCGGTCATTCAAGCCTGTCGGTGTTACGACATTAACGGTAACATATTGGTCACCAACTGCACCACCACGAAGACTCGGAGCTCCTTTGCCACGTAGACGGAATTTCTTACCAGTCTGAGTTCCCTCTGGGATAACCAATTCAACATCACCATGAACAGTTGGGATATCTACTGTATCACCAAGAGCTGCTTGGACAAAGTTGAGGTTGAGATTGTAGAAGATAGTCGTTCCTTCACGTTCAAACTTGTCGCTGGCTTCCACAGAAACCACTACATACAAGTCACCATAAGGTCCACCGTTAAATCCAGCTTCACCTTGACCGGCTAGGCGAATTTGTTGACCTGTTTCCACACCAGCAGGGATTTTGACATGTACACTATGAGCTTGTTTTTCATGCCCTGTTCCGTGACAAGTTGTACATGGATCTTTGATTTCTTTTCCGCGACCGTGACAGACATCACAGGTCACTTGACGACGCATCATACCAAGCGGAGTCTGCGTATCAACATTAATGACACCAGCTCCATGACAGCGTCCACAAGTGACTGGACTTGTTCCTGGCTTAGCACCTGAGCCATTACATGTACTACAGCTTGCTTCACGATTGTACTTAACTTCTTTTTCAGCTCCAAAAATAGCTTCTTCAAAGGTCAAGTTCACACGATACTGGAGGTCATCCCCTTGGCGAGGAGCGTTTGGATTGCGTGAAGCACCGCCTCCGCCGAAGAAACTTGAGAATATATCTTCAAAACCACCGAAGCCTCCTGCCCCATCGAAACCGCCGAAACCACCAGCTCCACCAAAACCACCGTTGGCTCCAGCAGCACCGTATTGGTCATAGGCAGCACGTTTTTGGTCGTCACTCAAAGTCTCATAAGCTTCCTGAACTTCCTTGTATTTTTCCTCAGCACCAGGCTCCTTATTGATATCTGGGTGATATTTTTTCGAAAGCTTACGATAAGCCTTTTTGATCTCGTCTGCCGAAGCGTTTTTTGACACCCCCAGACGATCATAAAATTCAGTATTGTTCATACAAGATACCAAGACCGTAAAATTCGACTGAAAAATAGGAAATCTGACGCTGGAGCGATGCTCCTAGACAGATTTATCTTTTTGCCGAGAATTTAGGTCGGGTTCAATTCCTTTCTTTTTATATTGAATCAGAAACTTAGGAACTCGTGTTCAGTTACTCGAACACTCTTATTCCTTTCTATAATTTATAAGTAAATATTTAGAGGGCATTTTCTATACTCTGTTTCACTTCATCAAACTCTTTGTCCGATAGAGTAAAAATCAAATCCTCTTCAGCATACTCGCTCTGTTCTTTAAAGTAGTTGTCAGTATTTTCTGCCAAACCTAGACCAAGAATCACTTTTCTTGCAAACTCTTGATGTGCAAAACCGATAGCCGTAATGATTTGTTTATCTTGGACAAGAACTTTCGGTTGGAAATTCTCACGTGGAAGAAATTCAAAATAGTCAAAGAAGTTTTGCCAAATCCCACCTGTAAATTTCGTATCGTTCAATAAACCTGCTTTCGCCAATAAAAGAGGCGCTGAAGAAATAGCTGCAATTAAGATATCTTGCTCATTAAGACTTCTCAAAAACGAGATCAATTTCTCATCTTGTAGAGCAGGACCTATATTTACCATTCCTGGCAAAATCACACAAGAATAATCTTCTATACGGATCTGATCCAATGTTTTCGTCGGTTGACAGGGCAAACCATCCTCAGAGACCACCATCGAATTCTCAGAAGCGACATAATCAATCGTGATATCAAAAGACAGAGCTAAAGTACTCGTTAAAGTGGTTATCTCATAAAGAGAAAAATTAGGATAAATGATACAAAGTACTTTTTTCATACGCAACATCCTCTATTTTATCGAAAAACAGAGGCTGGGTTGCAACCTCTGGATTTCTTCCTATCATTACGACGTTCGAGTTTTAAAAATCAAACTAGTAATGCTAAATCGAGCACTCCCTAACCTCTTGGTGAAAAAGAGACGTAACTGTTTTCGCTTTAGCGAATTACAGATGTGGCTACCTTTAGGTGCAAATCTTCCTAGAAACTAAAGTTTCTGCGTCAGATTTCCTATTTTCACTGTGAGGTTTTAACGGGCTTTGCATCTTATTTTTCAGTAAACTCTCCGTCTACGATGTCATCGCCTGCGTTTCCTGTTGCTTGTGCGCCTTCTGCTCCTGCTTGAGCTTGTTGCGCTGCAGCGGCTTGTTCGTAGAGTTTAACAGCAAGTCCTTGAGCTTTTTCGTTCAATGCTTCAAGTTTTGCTTTCATATCGTCCAAGTTGTTGTCTTCTTGAGCTTTCTTAAGGTCATCAAGGGCAGCTTGGGCAGCATCACGTTCTGCATCGAATCCTTTACCTTCAGTTTCCTTGATTGTCTTTTCAGTCGCAAAGATTGCTTGGTCTACTTCGTTACGAAGGTCTACTTCTTCTTTACGTTTCTTATCTGCTTCAGCGTTTGCTTCTGCATCTTTCATCATGCGGTCGATTTCTTCGTCTGTCAAACCTGAGTTAGATTGGATAACAATTGTTTGTTCTTTTTGAGTTCCAAGGTCTTTAGCTTTAACTGATACGATACCGTTCTTGTCAATGTCGAAAGTTACTTCGATTTGTGGGATACCACGAGGTGCAGCTGGGATGTCAGTCAATTGGAAGCGTCCAAGAGTCTTGTTATCTGCTGCCATTGGGCGTTCACCTTGAAGAACGTGGATATCAACGGCTGGTTGGTTGTCTGCTGCTGTTGAGAAGACTTGTGATTTAGATGTTGGGATTGTTGTGTTGCGATCGATGAGTTTTGTGAAGACACCACCCATTGTTTCGATACCAAGTGACAATGGTGTTACGTCAAGAAGGACAACGTCTTTAACATCACCAGTAATGACACCACCTTGGATAGCAGCACCCATAGCAACAACTTCATCAGGGTTTACTGATTTGTTTGGTTCTTTACCAGTTTCAGCCTTAACAGCTTCTACAACGGCTGGGATACGAGTTGAACCACCAACAAGGATAACTTCGTCGATTTCTGACAAGCTCAAACCTGCATCTGAAAGGGCTTGACGAACTGGAACTTTTGTACGTTCTACAAGGTCACGAGTCAAATCGTCAAATTTCGCACGAGTCAAGGTCATTTCCAAGTGAAGAGGTCCAGCCTCACCTGCAGTGATAAATGGCAAGCTGATTTGTGTTGAAGTTACACCAGAAAGGTCTTTCTTCGCTTTTTCAGCTGCATCTTTCAAACGTTGCATTGCCATCTTGTCAGTAGACAAGTCAATACCGTTTTCTTTCTTGAATTCTGCTACCAAGTGGTCGATGATTTTTTGGTCAAAGTCGTCACCACCAAGTTTGTTGTCCCCTGCAGTTGACAATACGTCGAAGACACCGTCACCCAATTCAAGGATAGATACGTCGAATGTACCACCACCAAGGTCAAATACCAAGATTTTTTCTTCTTTGTCAGTCTTGTCCAAACCATAAGCAAGAGCTGCTGCAGTTGGTTCGTTGACAATACGTTCTACTTCAAGACCAGCGATTTTACCAGCGTCTTTTGTTGCTTGACGTTGAGCATCGTTGAAGTAAGCTGGAACTGTTATAACAGCTTTGGTTACTTTCTCACCAAGGTAATCTTCAGCGTATCCTTTCAAGTATTGAAGAATCATAGCTGAGATTTCTTGTGGAGTGTATTCTTTTCCGTTTGCAGAAACTTTTTCAGAAGTACCCATCTTAGATTTGATAGAGATAACAGTATCTGGGTTTGTAACTGCTTGACGTTTCGCAGCGTCACCAACGATGATTTCGCCGTTTTTGAATGAGACTACAGATGGAGTTGTGCGGTTTCCTTCTGGATTTGCGATGATTTTTGATTCAGTTCCTTCAAGAACTGCTACTGCTGAGTTTGTTGTACCTAAGTCAATACCGATAATTTTAGACATGTGTTTTTCTCCTTGTTAGTTAATTTTCTATTTTTGATATTTCCCTTAAGTGGTGGGGACGTGAGCAACTCCCTTCGGGATTTCATCACTTATTTTTGAGCCTATTGTCTCAAAAATCCCCTGTTTCAGTAGCAAAAGCTACTGAAACTTTCACCACGATGGGAAATATCTTCCTTGCAAGCCTCCGGCTTGCCTCTTATCTTTCTTCATAGTTTATTGTCGTTTCGGACAAGGTTTCTATTATATATGTTGCAACCGTCAGAATTGCCTAATCGAACACGCCCTAAGCTCTGGGTAAAAAAGATAGATTTCCTTGTGTTCATCGAACACTTCGTCAATCTCCTATTTTTACTGTGAGCTTTTTACGGGCTTTGTATCTTAGTTGTACACCACTACCATTGCTGGGCGTAGGATGCGGTCATGGAGTTTGTAGCCTTTTTGGAAAACTTGGGCGATGGTATCTGCTGGGTGTTCATCGTCTGCTGGGAGAGTTTGGATGGCCATATGGTAGTTATGGTCAAATTCACCGTCAGCTGCGATTTCTTCGATTCCTTCTTCTTTCAAAGCATGAATCAAGCTTTCTTGCACCATTTCCAAGCCCTTCTTCACATCATCTGTCAAACCTTCAACTGCAAGTGCACGCTCAAGGTTATCCAAAGAAGGAAGAATCGCTTTTGCCAAGTCCTGGCTACGATAACGTTGCAAGTTTTGACGCTCTTCATTGGCACGGCGTTGGATATTTTGCATTTCCGCATGAGCGCGAAGGTATTTGTTTTCGAACTCATCTGCACGTTCATTTGCCAAGTCCAACTCAGACTTTTCAGGAGTTGTTTCTTCAGCTGTTTCCACAACTTCCTCTTCTTGGACTTCTTCTACTTCTTCATTTTTTATATCTTGGGCCATTTTCGCCTCCTTTAATGATTTCAATCTTAATGTACTTCGTAATGATTACTGCTGAGATAGCGGTAAAAATCTGTCAACTTCATGGTCAAAACACGATTGACTACATTGACTTGGTTGATTAGCTGTTGGTAATCCAGATTGACTGGACCAATAATCGCTAGAATTCCAACTCCCCGATAAGGAATGAGGAACTTGCTACTAATCACCGCTAGGTCTGCTAGACAGGACTCTTGACTGTCCGCAACACGAACATTTTGCATCTGATCTTCACGCAACCCCTCACGAATCTCCAAGGCCACCTTCTGCGGTTGATCAAAGAACTGATAGGCTGCCAGATTAGCAAAATTCAAGAGATTGACCTTACCCGCCACTACAATATTTTCGTTGAACATTTCCTTAAAAATGTGTTCAAAGAGATCGATAACATTATCCGTCGTTGTGAAGTAACGCTGGATAATCTGCGGAATCTCCGTCCGAATCTTGTAGTGAATATCTAGAACTGTGTGGCCGAGGAAACGTTCCTGAATGATGCTCTTCAGTTTCAGCAAATCCTCCTGCAAGAAGTTCCTTGGAATCAGAAACTGACTGGTAACCGTTCGCGACTCGTCTAGGGTGAATACTGCCAAGGCTGTATGTTGCCCCAAAACAACGATATCAAAGGCTGTCAACCGTTGCCTGCTCGGCTCAACATCCAGTGCTACTACCGTACAGCCACTCAAGTCTGTCAATAGATTAGCAGCCTCTTGTAAAATATCCTCCAATTTGAAGAATTCCTGATCAAAGGCTTTGACAATCTCATAAACTTCATTTTCGGCCAGTCGGTCAAAATCCAGTGAGTGTTTTACATAGTACTGAAAACCAGCAACACTTGGCATCCGACCACTTGAAGTATGGGCCTTCTCAAGCAACCCTTGCTTTTCTAGAGCCGCCATGTCATTACGAATGGTTGCACTGCTAGAGTTAATAGACTCTTGCAAGGCTTTGGATCCGACAGGTTCGTGCGTTTTGGTAAAGATGTCAATAATCAGATTTAGAATATCCTGCTGACGCTCTGTAACCACCTCATCACTCCTCTCTGTCTGATCGATTAGCACTCGATACGCTCAAGTGCTAACTTATGATTCTATTATACACCCTTAGAAGAGAATGTCAAGACAAAAACTCAAAAAATTAGCACTCTTTTATCAAGAGTGCTAAAAATCAGTCTACAGACCGAGAAACTCACCTTCCATCTACTTGGTATTTCCTTTTAAGTCTGAAAAAACCATGGATTAGATAAGAAATCATAAAGGCATATAGAACAAAAATGACAAAGAAAGGTTGCGACAGTTCTTCTCGAAATAAACTCATACAAACAACTAAACCACCTAAGAAAGTAGCTGTACATGAACGAAGTCTAGATCGCATAACTTCCCATCTGAGCCCCTTACTCATATAGACTTGATCCTCCGGAAGTAAATCAGAAGACGATTTACGAAGAATCGAACAAGAACCTGCTCCCATCAATTCCCAACCTCTATTTCTAAAATCTTGCAGTTCATGCTTATATTTTTTAAGAAATTTAGAATCATAGATACGGTAGATGACATCGTCTGGTTGACATTGGTCAAAATAGAACAAACCAAAACGACTCGTTCTATATCTCCAACCCTTCAAATGCATCTCATGTAAATATTCTTCTTCCTTGTCCAAATCAACAATGGTGAAAATCCGAAATTGCTTTTTATTGATCATGACTCCCCCTCCAATTTTGAGCATACCTACCCTATCATAAATCTGATAATTCCTTCTTTTTATGCCATAACTTCCAACTAATATAGACAACCATTAACAAAAGGATTAAAGACAAGAAAACATCTAGCCCGACCGCAAGAAAACTCCATAGACCATACGCATTACTCCTATTGAGCAATTTAAGTAAGAATGGTATATGTATGGCTAGCAAAAGTAAAACAGGTACTAATCGCAGTCTTAAAATGCGATTAACCATAGCTAACTTCCCAGCAGCGTCATTATAGATTTCAAATTCTGCATCCGATTCAATTTCAGAATGCGCTTTTCTAAAATAGGAAAAACTATTAAAGTCTGTAATATGCTCCCAGCCACAGTCTTTAAACAGTTGTAAATAGGAAGCTCTCTCTGATTTTTCCATTGGGTAAAAGTCCAACTGATAAGACACTTGCTCAGGGTGACACTTTTCAAAGGTATACTTAACTGCAAACAATAAGATAGAATAGCTTACTTTCCTAAGTTTCCAGCCCTTAGCATGCATTTCTCTAAAGTATAGAGCCTCCCTCTCATAATCCGCAATTGTAAAAATTCGATAAACAATTTTCTTTTCCATCATCCTTCCTCCCGACTGTTTCTATAGAGCCGTTCAATACGCTTCAATTCAATATCTAAGACTTTGCGTCCCAAGTCTGTAATCTGATAGATTTTCCGTTTTTCCTCTTCGC
Organism: Streptococcus mitis; assembly: GCA_965245755.1. Classification (GTDB taxonomy): domain Bacteria; phylum Bacillota; class Bacilli; order Lactobacillales; family Streptococcaceae; genus Streptococcus; species Streptococcus mitis_DY. The sequence goes on from CBDFAU010000003.1 coordinate 49,244, forward strand.
GGACAAAGGAAATCAAACCATCCTTTTCCATCTTTGACAAGGTTCCATACATAGTTCCAGGACTAATCGAAACTTGCAAATCTGTCATCTCCTTGACCTTTTGCGTAATACTGTACCCATGACCTTCCTTTTGCAGACAGAACAAGATATAAAAACCCGTTTCCGTCATCGGAAGATAAACTCGACGAATCTTATCCGTTAATTCCATTTATAACCACCTCCTATTCAGTTCGACATATCGCACCTCGTTATATAAAATATATCACATCTCGATATAAAACACAAGAAAAAAGACCACCCTCAGGCAATCTTTCTTCTATATTAGTAAAGGTCTAAATAGTTATCAATTTCCCATTGTGAAACGAAGGTTGCATAACTTGCCCATTCGATTCGTTTGGCTTCAAGGAAACTAGTATAGATATGTTCTCCAAGAGCCGCTCTGACAACCTCATCTTCAGTCAGAGCTTTCAAAGCGTTGTGAAGAGTTGATGGAAGGTCTGTAATACCAGCTTCCTTGCGCTCTTCTGCTGTCATGATGTAGATATTTTCTTCGATAGGAGCTGGTGCTTCGATTTTATTTTCAATACCATGCAAACCAACTTCCAAAAGAACAGCCATAGCGATGTAAGGGTTCGCCATTGGATCCACTGAACGCAACTCAAGACGAGTTCCCATACCACGTGAAGCAGGCACACGCACAAGTGGCGAACGGTTACGACCAGCCCAAGCAATGTAAACAGGGGCTTCATAACCTGGAACCAAACGTTTGTATGAGTTAACCGTTGGATTCATGATAGCAGTATAGTTGTAGGCATGCTTGATCAAACCGCCAAGGAAATGGTAGGCAGTCTCTGACAACTGCATTCCTTTTGGATCATTTGGATCAAAGAAGGCATTGTTTCCTTCTGCATCAAACAGGGACATATTACAGTGCATACCTGAGCCAGCAATACCAAATTTTGGTTTTGCCATAAAGGTTGCGTAAAGTCCATGTTTGCGAGCAATGGTTTTAACAACAAGTTTAAAGATTTGAATCTTATCACAAGCACGGAGAACTTCATCGTACTTGAAGTCAATTTCATGCTGTCCAACCGCAACCTCGTGGTGACTGGCTTCTACTTCAAATCCCATTTTGGTCAAGACATTCACAATCTCACGACGTGTGTTGTCCGCAAGGTCAGTAGGTGCCAAATCAAAGTAGCCACCCTTGTCATTCACTTCAAGTGTTGGATCTCCATTTTCATCCAACTTAAATAGGAAGAATTCTGGTTCTGGTCCAAGATTGAAGGACTTGAATCCCACTTCTTCCATGTGACGAAGAGCACGTTTCAAATTGCCACGAGGGTCGCCTGCAAATGGTTCACCTTCTGTTGTATAGACATCACAGATCAAACCTGCAACACTTCCATTTTCATCTCCCCACGGGAAGACTGTCCATGTATCCAAGTCTGGGTACAAGTACATATCTGACTCATTGATACGTACAAAACCTTCAATAGAAGATCCATCAAACATAGCCTTATTTGACAAGACCTTATCTAATTGTTCATCTGTAGCAGGAATTTCGACGTTCTTCATCGTTCCCAAAATATCTGAGAACATGAGACGAATAAAGGTAACATTTTTTTCCTTGACTTCACGACGAATATCTGCAGCTGTGATTGGCATGAGTTTTCTCCTTAATGTATGACTACTTGCGGTTGTCTAACCGCGACCAAAAGGTGACCGTACTGAAGCAAAGCGACCCTGTTGGAGGAGTTCATTATGAAGTGCACGACGCACCTCAGTCTGACTCACCGCTTTCTTGGATTTCGCTTCACGTTCAGCATATTTTTTCTTAATGGCAGCGATATTATAACCTTCAGAGATATAATCTTTGATTTCAAGCAGACGATCCATGTCATTCAAGGAATACATGCGACGGTTCCCTTCGTTTCGATCAGGCTTAATCAACTCTTGATCTTCATAATAACGAATCTGACGCGCCGATAGATCGGTCAACTTCATAACACTGCCGATAGGAAAAACAGCCATATTTCGGCGAAATTCTTTTTCCTTCATTTACAATTTCCTTCTTTCTGTCTATTATAGTCTAAAAAAAGACAAACGTCAATTGATAATGTTATAAAATGTAACATTATTTTTCTTTTTTCTCTAAAAAGAGCCGAATACGATCAATATCGTAATTTACGAGAATTGCGACAAAAACTCCCATGAAAGTTTCTGATACACGCGCAAATACGTACAAAATTGTCTCTCCACTCGGAATCGATAGGGTAATGATTAACATAGCTGCTACACCACCAATAACCCCTGCTTTGTTATTCATGGCTACATTTGTCATAATGGTTAACATGGTGCAGATTGGAACAACAACCAAGGTCACCCAAAAGGCTTCGTGGAAAAAGGTATTTAATAGGAAGAAGACCAGGGCATAGAGGCCACCGATACTATTTCCTAGAATACGCGAAGTCCCAAAATGGACACTCTTATCAAAACTCTCCCTCAGGCTAAAAACAGCTGTCAAAGCACCGATTTGAAGACCTTTCCAACCAAAAAAGCCAAAAATCAAGAGAACTAGAAAAACAGCAATACCTGTTTTAAAGGTTCGCATACCAAGTTTGAACTGGGATTTATCGAATTTATATTTTTTAAAATAACTCATAATCTCAACTTTCTATTTCCATTTTATCATAAATCGGTGATTTTTATGAGTAATAGTTGAGAGGAAGCGTTTTTATTTTAAGCAAAAGAAAAGAGGAACTTTCATCCCTCTCTTCTTTGATTTATTTATAAAATCTTATTTTTCTGTCAAGGCTGCAAGTCCTGGAAGAACTTTACCTTCAAGGAGTTCCATTGAAGCACCACCACCGCGTCACAAATACCTACACTAACACAAAAAGGTGACATAGCCACCTTTTTGTTAACGTTTCAGTTTTGTTCCTTTTTCTACAAAATCAGGATTTTGTAGAGACTAACGGGCTGAAATTATTTTTCTGTAAGTGCAGCCAAACCTGGCAATACTTTACCTTCGAGAAGTTCCATTGAAGCACCTCCGCCCGTACTAATCCATGAGAATTTGTCTGCACGGCCAAGGTTAATCGCTGCGGCAGCTGAGTCACCACCACCGATGATTGATTTAACGCCTGGTTGTTTCACGATAGCGTCCATCACACCGATTGTTCCAGCTTGGAAGTCAGGGTTTTCAAATACACCCATAGGTCCGTTCCATACAACTGTTTTGGCACCAGTCAAAGCTTCGTCAAATTTAGCAATAGATTTTGGACCGATGTCAAGACCAAGGAAGCCTTCAGAAACTGCTTCACCTTCAGTGTCACGCACTTCAGTGTAGCCAGCAAATGCGTTAGCTTCTTTTGAGTCAACTGGCAAGATCAATTTACCGTTTGCTTTTTCAAGAAGAGCTTTCGCAACATCCAATTTGTCTTCTTCTACAAGTGAGTTACCGATTTCGATACCTTGTGCTTTGTAGAATGTGTAAGTCATACCACCACCGATAAGGACTTTATCAGCTTTTTCAAGCAAGTTTTCGATAACACCGATCTTGTCTGAAACTTTTGAACCACCAAGGATAGCCACGAATGGACGTTCTGGAGCTTCAACTGCTTCTTGGATGTAGGCAATTTCGTTTTCAAGAAGGAATCCAGCAACTGCTTTTTCAACGTTTGCTGAGATACCAACGTTAGATGCGTGTGCACGGTGAGCTGTACCGAATGCATCGTTTACGAAGATACCATCTCCAAGTGATGCCCAGTATTTACCAAGTTCAGGATCGTTTTTAGATTCTTTCTTGCCATCAACATCTTCGTAACGAGTGTTTTCAACCAAGAGAACTTGTCCATCTTCAAGAGCGTTAATCGCTGCTTCCAATTCAGCACCACGAGTGACACCTGGAAGGAAAGCAACGTCTTGACCCAATTTAGCTGCCAAGTCAGCAGCTACAGGAGCAAGTGATTTACCAGCTTTGTCTGCTTCTTCTTTTACACGGCCAAGGTGAGAGAAGAGGATAGCACGTCCACCTTGTTCAAGGATGTACTTGATAGTTGGAAGAGCTGCAGTGATACGGTTGTCGTTGGTAATCACGCCATCTTTTACAGGTACGTTGAAGTCAACACGAACGAGAACTTTTTTCCCTTTCAATTCAACGTCTTTAACAGTCAATTTTGCCATTAGATATGACTCCTTCTTTTTTTATACGTGTTAATTATATCACAAAATCAGCAAAAGAGATAGAAAAACCCTAAACTTTTCCAGTTCTTTCTTGCAACGAAAACTAGCATTTCTAAAAATCAAAACTAGAAAAACCTTTTCAAATCACTAAGTAATACAAGAAAAAGTAGTTAATCCATCTCATTCTTCCACTGATTTTTACTAGTTAAAACGAGGTTTGACTAATCTGCAGTCAAACCTTGTTTTTAGTTGTTATGAGGAAATGCAAGAATCCTAAATCGATTCGTTTTCTCTCTTCTTTCCAGCAAGTAGGCCATAGCCACTCATCACTCCGAGGAGTCCTAGTGCTACTAGACTAGCATCTCTTGTTACTCCAGTATTTGGAAGTTCTTTACCTACTTTTTCATTTGTCGGTGTTGCTAAAAGAGCTTGATCTGTTTCTTGAGAGTCTTGCTCTTCTTTCGTTCCAACTTCAACAATTTCTGGAAGAGCTTCCTTGAGAACTTCTGTTGAACGAAGGGTACGATTGCCTCGGGCATCGACTTCTACAAAGCGACGAATTTGTCCTTCTTCTCCAGCTTGCATAATACGACGTTGACCTTTGAGAAGCTCTGAGTTTGGACGTTCTTGACGTTCAAAGGATACTGCAATTTCTTCAACTTCTAGTTTCGGAGTTTCTAGAACTAAATCTTTAACTCCTTCAGCTGGTTGATTGCTTGATAGAACTTTTGTACCCACTTCGGTAATTTCCGGAAGAGCTTCCTTGAGAACTTCTGTTGAACGAAGGGTACGATTGCCTCGGGCATCGACTTCTACAAAGCGACGAATTTGTCCTTCTTCCCCAGCTTGCACAATACGACGTTGACCTTTGAGAAGCTCTGAATTTGGACGTTCTTGACGTTCAAAGGATACTGCAACTTCTTCAACTTCTAGTTTCGGAGTTTCTAGAACCAGGTCTTTTGCTCCTTCTGCTGGTTGATTGCTTGATAGAACTTTTATACCTACTTCGGTAATCTCTGGAACAGCTTCCTTGAGAACTTCTGTTGAGCGAAGAGTACGATTGCCTTGACTATCTACTTCAATCAAGCGACGAATTTGTCCCTCAACTCCTGCTTGGACAAGTTGACGTTGACCTTTAAGAAGTTCTGAGTTTGGACGTTCTTGACGTTCATAGGCTGTTGTTTCAGTTTCAACAACTAGTTCAGGGAGGGCCTCAACTGTTGGGACTACTTCACTTGGATCCATGCTACCAACATGATGACTTTCTTCTGCAGGAGCTAGTTTCTTATTCATCTTTTCTTTCATGTCCGCAAAAGCTTGTGGAGTTGGTATTTGTGAAGACAATAAAGCTTCAGCTTGGGCAATCAACTCAGCTTTAGGATCTTTTTCACGGATAGATTCGAGCAAACCTTCCAATTCTTCTCTAGCTGTCTGATAACGTTGATTTCCATCCAAGTCTGTCCCTGCTTGTTTCAACTCATTCAAAGCCCGGTTGACTTCTTCTTGGCTAGCATTGTGGTTTTCTGCAACAGCTTTCGCTGCATTGAGTTTCTCTACTAGTACAGCTTGTTTATCCTCACTTGAGAAGGTATAGGCAAGGGTTGACTGACGGCCTTGGGCAGCAGTAATTTCTTGTTTAAGGTATTCATCATTAACTGCAGCCTTTGGAGAAACCAAGACATCAAACTCAGCTGTGTGCCCCTTGTAATGCAGGGTCAAGGTCTGGCGTCCAGTCTTCTGAGCATCGTAGCCCGTGATTTCAACACCTTCATCAGTAAAGCTGTGAGTCTCTTCTGTCTCGTCATCATAGAGAACACCAAAGCGACCTTCAGAGAGATCCAGTTGATCTCCTACTAGATAATCTGTTTTTGGTTTCTTAGTAATATACAAGCCCGCTACTTCTTTTGTTTTTCCTTCATCTTGTCCTGTCACTTGGACTTTCAGATCACCTGACACTGGTAAACCAAGGTATTGAAGTGTTAGGTTTTGTTCCCCTTTTTGATGAGCCTCGTATCCAGATACCGTCACACCTGAGTGAGTAAGGTTAATCAGCTCGTCGGCTTTTCCCCCTTCGTATTGAATACGGAGTGTTCCGCCTCTAAGGTCAAGTTTTTCTCCCTCTTTGTAAACCGTCTTTTTAGGTTCTTTTTCCAGGCTAACCGCAGCAATTTTTCTTTCATCCTGCGGAATCGCTACTGCCAAGGTGTTACTGATTTCTTTGCCAGGTAGTTGGGTACGATAGTAGAGAAGAGTTGGTTGCTTGTCAAAGCCCAATGGAGCTGTTGCCAAGTCACCTCCAGTTTCAGTCTTCAAGGTTGCAATTGGTGTTTGTGAATCAGCCTTGTCGTAAACGGTGATGGTTGCGCCTGCCGGAACATCAGAGAAGCCCAGTTGAACTTGGTGGTTTCCAAGTGAACGAGCAGCTACCTTAGCCATTGGAATATTTTGACTTTCTGTGTCCAAGGTTTCGTACATCTTCCAGTTGTAGATACGAATGGCCTTCCAAGGTGTTCCGTTATCAGATGTAATGACATGCAAACGCCAGTCTTGGGCAGTAATTGGTTTGTCAAGAGTGATATCCGTAACGTGCGCTTTATTACCACGGACTTCCTTAGCCAACTTCCATTGACCATCCGCATCTTTATAATAAAGGTCAAAGTCTTTGGTGTTCATCAAACCGTCGTTTACAGATTCTCCACCAGCTCCCGCATGATCCATCACCCATCTGACAACTGTACGTGGCTGAGTCAAACGAATATCGACACTACCGCTCAATTGTCCTGAAGACCACTTGTCTGAAAGACTGGTAATGGTACCGTTCAACATACCTTCAATACCTTCTCCACCTTCGGTATTCGGGAAAGTGCTACCGATAACCGTTGCCCCTGGAACAATATTTTCAGCCAAAGGTCTTGGGAGAGTCGTATCCTGAACAGTCATGCCCCAGTTAAAGGATGTCGTCGCAGCTTCTGAACGAAGGCCATTTTTACCAACTGCAACAACTTTCAATTCTTGCGTCGTACCAGTCGCATTAGCAGAGCGGCTAACTTTTGGCAAGTAGATGGTTGAAGCAGATGAACCTGTCAACAAACGCCAGTTATCCCCATCTTTTTCGTAGACTTCATAGAAATCCGCATCTTGATTACCCGCAAACTGGACCACTGCTTCAGCTTCTTGGGCATTTTTAAGAGATTGTTTCACCACAGAAAGTCCTGTAGGCGCTTGTGGTGCTTGGTGATTGTCTGAAATTGTTAATTGACCTAGGTTAAACTGATAATCTTTTACAGCTCCTTCATGCTCGAAGAAGAGTTTGACTGCATAGATGGTTTTACCTGCTAGTGAGCTGAGATCAAATTCTTCATTTGTCCAGTTGTCAGAAAGGGTTAGCTCTTTCCATGCATCTGCATCATCGAATTTGTAGTCTGGAGTTGTAGAGAAGGCCATATAAACTTTCGAGCCTTTTCCTCCCTTGTGGGCAACACGAAGTTTGGTTTTCTCAGTTACTTCTAACTTAGTAGAATACAAATTCACATCCTGGTCCGTCTTACCAGCTACATTACCTGAGAATTTAAGGGAATTTCCGCCATTGTAGGCATCTGTAAAATCATATTCTGCACGAAGTTTTTCCCCTGTTGAAGTCTGCCACCAGCGCCATGTTGGCAAGACACCTGAAACAGAACGGTAGTTCCACTCAGAATCCTTAGAAACCTTTCCGTCTACAAACCACTTTCTACCATGGCCTGTATTAAAGGAGGTAGTGAAGGTCCGGCCTACTGCTGGTGTGCGGTCTGCAACTAAATTAGCAATCCCATACCACTCTTTGTCCGCTGGTTTTTGAGCTGTCGGATCTCCTTGGTAACCTGTGAAGAAGATATCTTCGTTTTTATGGTAATCTTCACCTGTTTTTCCTAGACTGGTAATTGTATCTGGTGCAAAGAGTCCAAGTGACAAACGTAACTTGCCTTTTTCATCTAAGAGGGCATCCCATTTAACTTTTGTCTTATAAGAACCACCTTGTTGCAATTCCAATCCTGCAAAGACATCATATTGGCTACGTTCCAGCCATTTTGCCATTTCTACAGAGTGGTCATTCTTTTCCTTATTCCAGTTGAAATTGGCAAAGAATTGATCCGCAGGGACCTTGTCACCTTCTTTTTGCATGAACTGGTAGTTGTAATCACCTAGACCATCTTCGTGGTAACGACCATATTTATAGGTCATGGCATCGTACCAAGCATACTTGATTGGATGGTTGACTTTTGCCGCATATTCTTTTGTATAGAGCATGAATTGACGCATTTTTTCACCAAGTGGCGTTACTAAGTCACCCGTTGTTTCTTGGTTGATAAAATACCCATCAAAGCCATAGTACTTAGCAAGGTCGACAAGTTTTCGTGCAATAGGGAAGGTTCCATCCTCATCTTGTTTCAAAGCAGCAACAAATTTCTCTTGATCTGCAATACTATTAGACCAGTTGAAGAAGAGTGTACCATATACAGGAACTCCGTTACGATGTCCTGCATCAATGACATCTGGAGTTGGAACGAGACCTTCCCAGAAGACCATTGAATCCAAGTATTGCCAGTAGTCAAAGGCGTAGGCCTTGAATTCTTCTCCACCAACAGAAGCGTGGTCTTTAGCCTTTGAGTTGGTATTTGCTAGCGCCTGAACCTTGGCTCTTCTACTTGCTTTTTCGTTCACCAACTGGCCTCTATGGCGCTTAGCAAGTTCAACAGAAGAACGATTGATGGGATCATCCTCACGCGCACCCGGTTCCCATTTCAACAAATCCTCCCAAGAATTAAATTTGATTTCCTTTGGTTTTAATGTTTTTTCTGTATTTTTAGGGACATCTGGCTGGACTTCTTTTTCAGTCTTATTAGCTTCTGCTGCTGGCTTAGACTCATCCCCTTGGCTAGTTCCTTCGGGCTTTGCTTCTGTTTCCTTGTCAGACTTAGGTTTTACTTCTGCAGATGGTGTTTCTGCAGCCACCTCACTTGCTTTTTCCTCTGGTTTAGCTGCGCTAGCTGCCTCTGCGGTTTCAGTAGTTGCAGCTTCATTGCTTGCTGGCGAAGCAGTTTCAGATGCTGTCGCTACTCCTTCTGCCTTTTCTGGCTTATTTTCTCTAGCATGTTCTCCTTCATGCTGCTTGTCAACTTCATTAGTTGGATGCTCACTCTCTCCTGAAACAAGCTCTGTATTGGCTCCGCTATTTTCAGGAACTGCAGTTTCTTCAGCCAAGGCTGGACCAGCAAATAAAACAGCACCAATCATCAGCGAGCAGGCTCCTACTGATAACTTACGAATACTGTAACGACAACATCTTTCAAAAAATGGATTCTTCATTTTCTCCTCCTAAAAGATTGATTTTGTTGTGCAAAAGAAAGCGCTTAACTTTCTTTATAAATTTTTTATCCCAATCACAGGGACCAAGATAATTCCTCCCTCATTTTAAAATATTTCTTTTAAATGTCAATATATAAAAGGAAATACCTATATCTAGGTTAGAAATTGGTAAAATTAATATAATCAAGGTCCATTCTAACGAATTTTCTTTCTAAAATCTTAGCTTAACACTTGTTAGATTTACTTTTATCCTTTAAAATAGAATAGGAGAAATTCCGTTATTATTTTTCGGAGGAAAAAGAAATGTCCATTAATTGGCAGGAAATTTTATTTCACTTTTTAGGTGGTCTGGGACTATTCTTATATAGTATCAAGACCATGGGAGACGGTTTGCAACAAGCTGCTGGAGATCGCCTTCGTTTTTACATTGACAAGTACACTAGCAATCCCTTTTTAGGTGTTCTAGTCGGGATTGTCGTGACTGCCCTGATTCAGTCAAGTACAGGGGTTACAGTTATCACGGTTGGACTGGTCAGCGCTAGTCTTCTCACTCTTAGACAGGCTATCGGAATTATCATGGGAGCCAACATCGGAACCACCGTTACTTCCTTTATCATCGGTTTCAAGCTTGGTGAGTATGCTTTACCCCTGATTTTCCTTGGAACCATGTTCCTCTTCTTTACCAAAAATAGAACAGCAAACAATATCGGGCGCATCCTGTTTGGTGTAGGGGGAATCTTCTACGCCCTCAACCTCATCAGTGCCGGTATGAGTCCTCTTAAAGATTTACCACAATTCAAGGAATACATGGTAACCTTGGGACAAAATCCTGTGTTGGGAGTTTTTGCCGGTGCAGTGATTACCGTCCTCATCCAAGCTTCTTCTGCGACAATCGGGATTTTGCAAGGTCTCTATGCAGGCGGATTCCTGGACCTTAAAGGTTCTCTACCGGTTCTCTTCGGGGATAATATCGGGACAACCCTAACAGTTATCATCGCGGCAGCTGGAGCCAATGTCTCTGCAAAACGCGTCGCTGCAACCCACGTTACCTTTAACGTTTTAGGGACTATTCTTTGCTTAATCTTATTAGGCCCATTTACATCTATGATTGAGTACTTCCAGGCACTCCTTCACCTCTCACCTGAGATGACCATTGCCTTCTCTCACGGTGCCTTTAACGTAAGTAACACCATTGTACAATTTCCATTCATCGGAGCCTTGGCCTACTTTGTAACCAAGCTCATCCCTGGTGAAGATGAAGTTGTCAAGTACGAGCCACTTTATCTTGATGAGCATTTGATTAAACAAGCTCCATCAATCGCTCTCGGAAATGCGAAAAAAGAACTCCTTCACTTAGGAAATTATGCTTCTAAAGCCTTTGACCTTTCATACAACTACATCATTGACCTTAATGAAAAGGTTGCTGAAAAAGGCCACAAGACAGAAGAAGCCATCAATACCATTGATGAAAAATTGACTCGTTACCTGATTACTCTTTCAAGTGAGGCCCTTAGCCAGAAAGAAAGTGAAGTGCTCACCAACATTCTGGATTCATCCCGTGATTTGGAACGGATTGGGGACCACGCAGAAGCCCTAATCAATCTGACCGACTATCTTCAACGTAAAAATGTTGAGTTCTCTGAAGCTGCTTTGCAAGAACTAGCTGATATCTATCAAAAAACCACTGGCTTTATCAAGGATGCCCTTGATAGTGTAGAAAACAATGATATTGAAAAAGCTCAAAGTCTGATTGAACGCCATAAAGAAATCAACAATATGGAACGTGTTCTCAGAAAGACCCACATCAAACGCCTCAACAAGGGCGAGTGTTCAACACAAGCTGGGGTCAACTTTATCGACATCATTTCCCACTATACTCGTGTATCTGACCACGCCATGAACCTTGCTGAAAAGGTCATCGCTGAACAAATCTAAGATCCAAGAAGCTATCCTAAATGGGATGGCTTTTTTCTTTTCCTAACCAAGAATTGCTTTTCTAATATATAGAAAAATGCTTTGATTCACAATGGAATCAAAGCATTTTAAAGAGCTCCCCATACATAAGCGCAGAAGCTGCAGTTCCCCTGTACTTGGCTTCTTCTCTTTTGATAAAGCGAGCCAAGTTGAGCAACTCAGGTGCCGGATGTTTGGGATTTAGGAGCAATTCACGATTGACCAGACCTGAGAGACGAACTGCCAGCAATTGCTCATTTGTAGTAGGCAGTTTTTTAGCAGTCTCTAGGAGAGCAGCAACTAAATCTTCACTCAAATCATGTCGAGCATGATTGTAAAGATCTTTTACAAGGCTTTCTAGGTTTGGTTCTACCATCCCTACCACCTCCTTAAGTTTAATAATTTTTAATCAAATCAACTGTTGAACGATCTAATTTCTTCACCAAGGCCTGCAAGAAAGCTTGCGCTTCTAGGAAGTCATCCATAGCGTAGAGGGTTTGGTGAGAGTGGATATAACGAGCGCAGACACCGATAGTTGTAGATGGGACACCGCCATTTTTCAGATGAGCTGCGCCAGCGTCTGTTCCACCTTTACCACAGTAGTATTGGTACTTGATACCAGCTTCTTCAGCCGTTGTCAAAAGGAAATCCTTCATACCTGGGAGAAGCAAGTGACCTGGGTCATAGAAACGAATCAAGGTTCCATCTCCAATCTTGCCTTGACCGCCATAAACATCACCAGCAGGTGAGCAGTCAACTGCTAGGAAAACTTCTGGGTCAAACTTAGTTGTGGAAGTATGAGCACCACGAAGACCAACCTCTTCTTGGACGTTAGAGCCCAGATAGAGTTCATTTCCGAGTTTTTGACCTGACAAAGCTTCTGCCAGCTCACTTACCATGAGAACCCCATAGCGATTGTCCCAAGCTTTTGAGATGATATTTTTCTCATTGGCCGTCAAGATTGCAGAACTATCTGGTACGATGGTGTCACCAGGACGGATGCCAAAACTTTCTGCCTCAGACTTATCCGCAAAACCGCCATCAAAGACGATATCTGCAATAGCTGGCATAGTTGGGCCGCCCTTACCACGAGTCAAATGTGGAGGAACAGAGCCTGAAATCACAGGAATTTCACGACCATCACGAGTCAAGAGTTTGAAACGTTGGCTACTAACCACCATAGGATTCCATCCACCGATTTCTACCACACGGAAGGTACCATCTGGCTTGATTTCGCTGACCATAAAACCAACTTCATCCATGTGAGAAGCGACCAAGACGCGCGGCGCATCCGTAGCTTCTGAATGCTTGATACCAAAAATACCACCCAAGCCATCTGTCACCACTTCATCCACGTGCGGTGTCAACTTTTCACGAAGATAAGCACGGACAGGTGCTTCATGACCTGAGATCGCAGCAAGTTCTGTTACTTCTTTGATTTTTGAAAATAATGTTGTCATTTCAGTTCCTTCTTTCTTTCATCCATTTTACCACTTTTTATAGGAGAAGGATAGCGGGAATCATCATTCCAGATAAAACTACTTGTGAAAAAACGAATCACCATTGTAATTCGTTTTATTTATGATTCCGTTTGAGTGAAAAATGGTCTGGGACGGGGTCCTTACCTGTTTTCGACCAGGGATGGCAACGTAAAATCCGAGCCAAGCCCATCAAAACACCCTTGAAGCCATGTTTTTCAATAGCCTGAATCATATAGTTGGAACAAGTCGGCTCAAAGCGACAAGAGGGTGGAAAGGCTGGTGAGATAAAACGCTGGTAAAAGCGCACAGGCGCTATTAAAATTCGTTTCATTATTTCTTGGTTACAGCCATGGTATGTAGTTGGCTGATTTCTTTTTTGTTAAGACGACGGGATTCTCCTGGACGGAGTCCTGTCAAGTCTAGATGTCCGAAACGTGTACGAGACAGTTTATCTACTTGAAGGCCGACAGCTTCAAACATCTTTTTAACCTGGTGGTTACGCCCTTCATGGATGGTCAACTGCACCACAGAGCGGTTTTTGACTGGATCAACTTTGAGAATTTCATAGACAGCTGGCTTGGTTTTCTTGCCATCAATCTCAAGTCCACGGGTCAAGGGGCGGAGATTATCCTTATTGGCCACACCTTTAACACGCGCGACATAAACCTTGTCAATCTCATTACGAGGGTGAATCATCTCATCCGTAAAATCCCCGTCATTGGTCAAAATCAAGACACCTGATGTATCCCAGTCCAAACGACCTACAGGGTAGATGCGCTCCTTCACGTTGGGCAAGAGGTCGACAACAGTCTTGCGACCCTTGTCATCTGTCACACTGGAAATCACACCACGTGGTTTGTTAAGCAGATAGTAAACCTTTTCTTCGTTGTAGATAGGCTGGCCTTCAACTTCGACCTTGTCGCCTGACTTGATAGTGGTTGCAAGTTCACGTACCACCTGGCCGTTAACCGTCACCAAGCCTTGCTTAATCAGCTCTTCTGCTTTTCTCCTACTGGCCACACCTGCGTGGGCAATATACTTATTGATTCTCATCTTCTTCTATCCTTTCACCAAATAATTGGCTTTCTTGGGCTTGAATCTCAAGCTCATCAATCACTGGTAATTCTTCCAAATGGTTAATTCCCATGTAATCTAGGAAATAATCTGTTGTCACATAGAGGTTGGGGCGTCCCAACACTTCTTTTTTCCCGTCTTCTCGTATCAAGTCAAAGGCCTGCAACTTCGCCAAAGCCCCACTCGAGTTGACCCCACGGATGGCATCAATTTCTATCCGTGTAATCGGCTGCTTATAGGCAATGATGGACAAGGTCTCAAGGGCAGCCCGAGATAAACTCTGGTTGATAGGTGCCTTAGAGTATTCCTTCAAAATCTCTGAAAACTGAGGCTTGGTCACCAATCTATAAGCACCACCAGTCTCAATCAGATCCAAACTGGAATCTAGGTCCTTTTCATACTTCTGAGATAATTTTTCTAAACTCTGTTGGATGCCTGTCGGTGGCAGAGAGAGGAGTTCAGCTAACTGGCGGACTCTAATCCCATCTTCACCCGCTACAAACAAGAGCGCTTCTATTTTTGCTAAAGTACTCATCTTTCCTCTCTATCAAGTCTAGCTTTGGGCCACTTGACTTTCTTCCTTCTTTTCCATGAGATAAATATCTCCGAAACTTTCCTCTTGCACGAGGATCAGCTCCTGTGTTTTGATTAACTCTAGGGTTGCTAAAAAGAGGGTAATGACCTCTTGGACATTCTGGGCTTCCTTAAACAAATCCTGCAAGCGCAATTGATCTCGTCCAGCTAAGGACTCTTTCACGATAATCATCATGTCCTCAATCTTATACTCATCTCGCAAGATAGTCGTGTGATTCTGTGCGAACTCCTCTTTTTTCTTGGCTAGGATATTTGAAAAAGCTAAAAAGAGGTCAATGGTCGTCTTGTCATGCACAAGCTCCGCATCTTCGTAAATCAACTCTGTCGGCGCTTTGGAATAATACTGGGCCCGTTCCTGGTGCTTGGCTTCCAAGTGCTCCCCCAAGAGCTTGAACTTGCGGTATTCTTCGATTTGAGAGAGGAGATCCTGTTCCAGGTCATCCTCCAAATCGGTCACTTCCGCTACCTTTGGAAGAAGCTTGCGACTCTTGATCAGCATGAGCTGACTGGCCATAACCATGTACTCGCCCGTCACTTCCAGACGCATGGCCTGCAGGGTTGAAACATAAGCTAGATACTGTTCGATGACTTCCGTAATGGGCACATCGTAGATATCCATCTGATACTTAGAAACCAGGTGCAAGAGCAAGTCCAGTGGCCCTTCAAAATCTTTTAATTTAATATCCATTATCTATATTTTTCTAAAGTCAGAACTGTTTTTAATCCTAATTTTTTTGCAATTTCGTACAAATCGACCTTCTTTTCTATCTGTCTTAGAATGAACTGTTCCCGCAAGGCTTGAGCGGATAAGGTTGAGAAACCTTTCTCCTTGACAAAGGACTCTAGCTGACGGAAGGCCCATTGACGAGAATAGGCTTTCCCTGTCCTTTCAAAAAGATAGGTCTGGCCCATCAAGGGTTCTAGCTCTGAAAGCAAGCTCGTGGGAATGGTGACAATCCTCTGTTGGGAAACCTTCTTGATTCGCAACACTTGAAAATCCAGATTGATATCCTCAACCTTAAGGGCTAAAATCTCACTCGGCAAGAGCCCCATTTCTAGGATTGAGAGCGCTAGCAAGCGACCCTCTGGATAATTACTTTCCTGCCAAAAAGAGGCTAGGTTTAACAGTTCTGGCTTTTCGGTCTTCTTTTCAGCTTGTTTAGCTAATTCCAAGCGGTAAAAACTATCCACTTCTCCTTTTTGATAGAGAAAGTAGAGAAATTGGTTACAGGCCGAAATCTTTCGCTTCTGGGCGCTGATTTTTAGATTGGCTAGTTGGGCTTGGTAAATCTTGAGACTGGTATCAGAAATCCGCTCGCCTACAATGTCTAAAAATTGCTCCAGATCATACTTATAGGACTGCTTGGAATTGGCAGACAAGCCCTGCTTTTCCTCTAAAAAATCTGAAATTCTGTCTCTCATTTGCATCGAATCTCATATTCCTTACTAAAGTCATGCAAGAGGGCATTCACTGCCTTGAGGATAGACTTGCGCGTGATGATCCCTTGGAAAATCCCTGACGCATCTACAACAGGCAAGAAGGACTCATCTACCAGCTTGTGCAAGACCTCCGTAATGGTAAAATCAGGCGAAACAACCGCTACATCCGTTTTGGTCATATGAACAATATCCGTATCCGCCATAATTTCTTGACTCAAATCATGCTCCATCTGATAAGCCATAATATCTCTGAGCCCAATAGTTCCAACAAACTGTTTTTCATCTGTCACAACAGGAACACGGGTATAGGTCATCTGACTGAGCAAGAGGGTAGCGTGATCTGCATTGTGGGTATTAATCAACACAGCCAGATTTTTAGCAGGAGTCAAAAATGTTTCCTCCTGCCCCAACAAGAAAGTCTCAAACTCCTTGGCAATCATCGGCTAAACTCCTTGGACAAGCCCGGATACACCTCATGGTCTCGTGTCAAAAAGTCCACTTTGAAATAACTGTCATCAATCTCCACACGAGCATAGAGACATTCTCTGATAGTACCACGCGGTTGACTAATGGAGCCTGGATTTAGAAAGAGGCTCTTGCCTTCCATCCAAGCACTTGGCACATGCAAGTGACCATAGAGACAGATATCCGCCTCTTCCTCCTGAGCCCAGTAGTCCAACTTTTGAAAGTTGAAATTAATGTCAAACAGGTGACCATGAGTTTGGATAATCTTGGTCGAACCAAGCTCGGTCACCAAACGTTCTGGGTAGCCGGCGTAGAAGTCCATATTCCCTTTAACTACACGGATGCCCTCCCAAAGTGGAGAATCCGGACGCAGTTCAGAATCGCCGTTATGAAAAACGGCGTCAACTTTGCCCACATAGCGATCACGGATTTCTTCCACAATCAAGCTATCGCCATGGGAATCGCTCATTACAATGATGGTTTGCTTTGCCATGATGGAAATACCTCCAAAAGTTTCTTAACGGCTAAGGCACGGTGAGATTGACTATTTTTTTCTTCAAGGGTTAATTCAGCTGATGACTTGCCTGTCTCTCCTACAAGGAAGAGAGGATCGTAACCAAATCCATTTTCACCCTTAGGTTCAAAGTTAATGTAGCCAGGCCAGTCTGCTTCAACAACCAAGCTTTCCTTGTTTGGACTGGCCACGACTAGGGTTGTATGGAATTGAGCCGAGCGGTCCTTGAGTTCAAAGACCATGGCCAATTCGTGCAAGAGTTTGGCATTGTTTTCACGGTCAGTAGCTCCCACTCCTGCGAAACGAGCTGACCATACACCTGGCAAGCCACCAAGGACATCGACTTTGAGACCTGAGTCATCTGCCAAAACCATCTTGCCCGTTAATTGAGAAATGGTTTCTGCCTTGAGACGGGCATTTTCTTCGAAGGTCATGCCTGTTTCAGCTACTTCAGGCAGGTCAGGATAGTCATTAAGATTTTCCACATCGTAGCCTAACTTATCAAAGATAGCTCGGAACTCTTTGGTCTTGCCCTCGTTACGAGTCGCAATCAATAAGGTTTCTCTGACCTTGCTTGTCTCAAAGAAATCATGAACATTGACCCCTTCTTTAGGCAATGCTACATGCAGGAGTTGCCCATTTTCAATCAAGAGAAAAGCTCCCTGACGTTGGATGACTTCCAGATTTCGTCCCATTTCTTGGTTGAGGATATCTACCACAAAAGACAATAAACGGTAGAGAGAACCATAGCGTAAAACAATCACAGAAATAGGAAAACCTTGTTCCTCATCTCGAAATCTTTGGGCAAACTCAAATAGAGGAAAATCCAAGTCATCATCAGTCAATGTCCGGACACCACCAAAAATACTATATGAGCCGACATACCAGTCCTGGTCATCCTTGTATTCATAAATTTTATTTGTCATAATTCTACATGCTCCACATAAATCTCTTTTTCCAGCCATTCTTCACCAATTTGTGCAAAACTTTGGCTGCTGGCTGTTGTGTAAAAACGGTGATGGAGTGGTCCAGCATCGCGACCACGATTGATTTCAAAATAATTGAGTAAGACTGAGATATCCCGTACGCACTCTGCCCCACTATCGATGAGTTGAACCTTGGGTCCCATGACATTTTGAATAATGGGTCTGAGCAGTGGATAATGGGTACAACCCAAAATCAGGCTATCTACCTTTCCAACCAAGGGACGTAGGGTTTCATAGACCACTTTCTTGGTGACACTGGTTGACAGGGCACCCGACTCCACCAAGGGAGCAAACTTGGGACAGGCCAAACTCTCCACCTGTAAATCCGGATCCAGATCGTTGATTTTCTGACGATAGATGTCAGATTGGACCGTCATGGGCGTTCCAATCACTCCGATTTTTCCACCTTGACTGGACTTGATAGCTGCCGAAGCTCCTGGCAAAATCACACCTAGGACGGGAATGTCTAGTTGAGCCTTGATTTCTTCCCAGACGACCGCAGTCGCAGTATTACAAGCAATGACAATCATTTTGACATCCTTGGTCAAGAGAAAGTTGACCAGCTGCCAAGTATATTCACGAATTTGCTCAGCAGGACGGGGACCATAGGGCGCCCGCGCCGAATCTCCAATATAGACGATTTCTTCATGGGGAAGCTGGCGCATAAGCTCACGCACAACAGTCAAGCCCCCGACACCCGAATCCAAAAAACCAATTGGTCGATTATCCATACAGTCTTCTTTCTAGTCTTTTTTCTGATTGATAGTTCATTATGATTACTTGTCTTTATGAACTGAAGAACAACTTCATCAACAATTATCTCTCTTAATCATAATCAAATATCAATAGAATGCAAGGAAAAAGTCTCATCCCTAAACCATAGCCAACATAGTGAGAAGTCTGGAACTTTCATCCCAGACTTTTCCTTATTTATTTTTTCTTCTTATTGTTAGCAAGGGCTGCCTTTTGTTGGCGGATGATTTGGTGGTAAACTTGTTGTACCTTGGCTTCGCTTGGTTTTTGACCATTTGCACTCAAAAGAGTACGAACTGCTTCAGCATTCAAACGTGGGTTGTCAGCGAATTCTTTTTCAATTTGCTTACGAACCAAGTACATTCCCCCAAGAGCTCCTCCTAGAAAAGCTAGCACAATCAATACAATTGCTAAAAGTAAATCCATCATATTTCTCCTGTTTCTTTTTGAGTCTCTTTCATTATACCATAAACTAGCCACCCTGACTAGTTTGTTTTACGCTTTCAGAGATGAGTAAGCTGTAATTAAAGTTGGCTTATTGTTCTAGTCAAAACTAGAAAGAATATAAAAAATACACTCCCTTACTATTCGTTTCCTCCACTTTTTTAATACAAAACAATATCAAATATATATCCTTCTCAAATCCTCTTGACAACACTTCATTAGCTGGTAAAATTAGATTAACAATACAATATAGAAACAAAAGTTCGCCTCATTAAAAATGAAAGCGCTTTTAATTAATAAAGGAGGTTTCTATGGAAAAAATTTGGAGGGAGAAATCCTGTCGCTACAGTATTCGAAAGCTAACAGTCGGCACAGCCTCTGTTTTGCTTGGAGCGGTTTTTCTAGCTAGTCATACCGTCTCTGCTGATACTATTGAAGTACAGCAAAACGAGCCTGCATTAGAGAAAACTACAGTTAAGACAGACACTATAACAAAAGCAAGTGAATCAACTGAGCATACACAGCCAAACGTGCCAATTGATCATACAAAACCAGTTCTAGCTAATAATAGTTCTTCTGAAAGTAAACCCGCTGAGGCTGATGTTACTTCTGCTACAACTAATCAAGCCAGTGCTGAGACTATTGTAAAACCTAATGAAAATAAGGAAACCGAAAAACCAGAACTACCTGTGACAGAACAAAGCAACTATCAGCTGAACTATGATAAACCAACAGCTCCTTCCTATGATGGCTGGGAAAAACAAGCACTCCCAGTTGGGAATGGTGAAATGGGTGCTAAGGTTTTTGGTCTCATTGGCGAGGAGAGAATCCAATACAACGAAAAAACTCTTTGGTCAGGTGGACCGCGTCCCGACAGTACCGACTATAATGGAGGAAACTATCAGGAACGGTATAAAATTTTAGCAGAAATTCGTAAGGCTCTTGAAGACGGAGATCGCCAAAAAGCCAAACGATTAGCTGAACAAAATCTAGTTGGACCAAACAACGCCCAGTATGGACGTTATCTAGCCTTTGGTGATATCTTCATGGTCTTCAATAACCAGAAAAAGGGGCTGGATACAGTTACAGACTATCACCGTGGTTTGGATATCACAGAAGCCACTACTACAACTTCTTACACCCAAGATGGAACGACCTTTAAAAGAGAAACCTTCTCAAGTTACCCTGATGATGTTACTGTTACTCACTTGACCCAAAAAGGGAACAAAAAACTTGATTTTACAGTTTGGAATAGCTTAACAGAAGATTTACTTGCTAACGGAGACTACTCAGCGGAATATTCTCACTACAAGAGTGGCCATGTTACGACAGACCCAAATGGTATCCTACTAAAAGGTACAGTCAAAGATAATGGCCTCCAGTTCGCATCCTATCTAGGAATTAAAACGGACGGAAAAGTTACTGTCCATGAGGATAGTTTAACAATCACAGGAGCTAGCTACGCTACGCTTTTACTCAGTGCCAAGACTAACTTTGCTCAGAATCCAAAAACAAACTATCGCAAAGACATTGACCTCGAAAAAACAGTTAAAGGCATTGTAGAAGCAGCTAGTGGCAAAGACTACGAGACACTTAAAAAGAACCATATCAAAGACTATCAAAGCCTCTTTAACCGCGTCAAACTAAACCTAGGTGGAAGCAATGCTGCTCAAACGACAAAAGAGGCCCTTCAGACCTATAACCCAACAAAAGGGCAAAAACTGGAAGAACTCTTCTTCCAATACGGACGTTATTTATTGATTAGTTCATCTCGTGATCGGACAGATGCCCTTCCTGCCAACCTACAAGGAGTCTGGAATGCCGTAGACAATCCACCTTGGAACGCTGATTACCACCTCAATGTCAACTTGCAAATGAACTATTGGCCAGCCTACATGAGCAATCTAGCTGAAACTGCCAAGCCAATGATCAATTACATTGACGATATGCGTTACTATGGCCGTATCGCTGCTAAGGAATACGCCGGTATCGAATCCAAAGATGGACAAGAAAATGGCTGGCTGGTTCATACCCAGGCGACACCATTTGGCTGGACTACCCCTGGTTGGAATTACTATTGGGGTTGGTCGCCAGCAGCTAATGCTTGGATGATGCAGAACGTTTATGACTACTATAAATTCACCAAGGATGAGACTTATCTCAAAGAAAAGATCTATCCAATGCTCAAGGAAACTGCTAAGTTCTGGAACTCCTTCTTGCACTATGACCAGGCCAGCGACCGTTGGGTATCTTCTCCATCCTATTCACCTGAACACGGTACTATTACCATTGGAAATACCTTTGACCAATCACTAGTCTGGCAGCTATTCCATGACTACATGGAAGTTGCCAACCATCTGAAAGTCGACCAAGACTTAGTCACAGAGGTCAAGGCTAAATTTGACAAACTCAAACCACTTCACATTAACAAAGAGGGACGCATCAAGGAATGGTACGAAGAAGACAGTCCACAATTCACTAATGAAGGCATTGAAAACAACCACCGTCACGTTTCCCATCTGGTAGGTCTCTTCCCAGGTACGCTCTTTAGCAAGGATCAGGCTGAATACTTAGAAGCTGCGCGTGCTACCCTCAACCACCGTGGAGATGGTGGTACTGGTTGGTCTAAGGCCAATAAAATCAACCTCTGGGCTCGTCTCTTAGACGGTAACCGTGCTCATCGCTTGCTCGCTGAACAGCTCAAATATTCAACCCTAGAAAACCTTTGGGATACGCACGCACCTTTCCAAATAGACGGAAACTTTGGAGCAACCAGTGGGATTGCAGAAATGCTTCTTCAATCACACACTGGCTACATTGCACCATTGCCAGCCCTTCCAGATGCTTGGAAAGACGGTCAGGTTTCTGGTCTGGTTGCTCGTGGTAACTTTGAAGTCAGCATGAAGTGGAAAGATAAAAACCTGCAAAGCTTGTCCTTCCTTTCAAATGTCGGTGGAGACCTAGTTGTAGATTATCCAAATATCGAAGCCAGTCAGGTTAAGGTTAATGGTAAATCAGTCAAAGCAACTGTTCTTAAAGATGGCCGCATTCAACTGGCAACACAAAAAGGTGATGTCATTACCTTTGAACATTTCCCTGGTCGTGTAACCAGTCTGACAGCAGTTAGACAAAATGGAGTCACTGCCGAACTTACCTTCAACCAAGTAGAAGGCGCTACCCACTATGTTATCCAAAGACAAGTGAAAGACGAATCTGGCCAAACCTCTGCAAGCAGAGAGTTTGTGACCAATCAAACCCATTTTATCGACCGTTCACTCGATCCTCAACTCGCCTACACTTATACTGTTAAGGCTATGCTGGGTAATGTTTCTACACAGGTATCCGAAAAGGCCAATGTCGAAACCTATAACCAATTGATGGATGACCGTGATAGCCGAATCCAATACGGTTCTGCCTTTGGAAACTGGGCAGACTCAGAATTATTTGGAGGAACAGAGAAGTTTGCCGACCTTTCACTAGGTAACTATACAGATAAAGATGCGACAGCAACCATTCCTTTCAATGGTGTTGGCATTGAAATCTATGGTCTCAAATCATCTCAATTAGGAATCGCTGAAGTCAAAATCGATGGTAAATCAGTCGGTGAACTGGACTTCTATACTGCAGGTGCAACTGAAAAAGGTAGCCTTATCGGTCGCTTCACAGGATTGTCAGATGGTGCTCATGTGATGACTATCACTGTAAAACAAGAGCATAAACACCGTGGCAGTGAGCGCTCCAAAATTTCCTTAGACTACTTTAAAGTTTTACCTGGACAGGGAACAACCATTGAAAAAATGGATGACCGCGACCCTCGCATTCAATACGGATCTCAATTCAAAGATTGGAGCGACACTGAATTATATAAGAGCACAGAAAAATATGCGGACATCAATAACGCCGACCCAAGTACCGCTTCAGAAGCTCAAGCAACCATTCCATTTACTGGAACAGGTATTCGAATTTACGGACTCAAAACATCCGCTCTCGGAAAAGCTCTCGTGACACTAGATGGCAAAGACATGCCAAGTCTAGACTTCTACACTGCTGGCGCTACCCAAAAGGCAACCTTAATTGGAGAATTTACTAATCTGACCGATGGTAATCATATTTTGACATTGAAAGTTGATCCAAATTCACCAGCAGGACGCAAGAAAATTTCTCTAGATTCATTTGATATCATCAAAGCCCCTGCTGTTGGTATAGATAGTCCAAGTATCGCACCACTTAAGGAAGGGGATAAAAACATCTCTTTAACTCTTCCAGCTGGAGATTGGGAAGCCATCGCTGTGACCTTCCCAGGCATCAAAGATCCACTCGTTTTACGCAGGATAGACGATAATCATCTAGTTACGACTGGAGATCAGACTGTCTTATCAATTCAAGATAATCAGGTACAAATCCCTATCCCTGACGAAACCAATCGAAAAATTGGAAATGCGATAGAAGCTTATTCTATCCAGGGAAATACAACAAGCAGTCCTGTCGTAGCTGTCTTTACCAAAAAGGATGAGAAGAAGGTTGAGAATCAGCAGCCAACTACAAGCAAGGGAGATGACCCTGCTCCTATTGTAGAAATTCCTGAATACACTAAGCCTATCGGTACAGCAGGACAGGAACAACCCCCTGTAGTAAATATTCCGGAGTATACTAAACCTATAGGTACAGCCGGACAGGAACAACCGCCTGTAGTAAACATTCCTGAGTACACTAAACCTATAGGTACAGCTGGACAAGAACAGCCACCTACCGTTTCTATCCCTGAATACACTAAACCTATCGGAACGGCTGGACAGGAACAACCGCCTGTAGTAAATATTCCTGAGTACACTCAACCTATCGGAACGGCTGGACAGGAACAACCGCCTGTAGTAAATATTCCTGAGTACACTCAACCTATCGGCACAGCAGGACTAGAACAACCGCCTACTGTTTCTATCCCTGAGTACACTCAACCTGTCGGGACAGCGGGACAAGAACAACCGCCTACTGTTTCTGTTCCTGAATATAAACTTCGTGTCTTAAAGGATGAAAAGACTAAAGTTGAAATTATTGGAGGAGCGACTGACTTAGAGGGAATTTCTCACATTTCTAGCAGACGTGTATTAGCTCAAGAACTATTTGGTAAGACCTATGATGCTTACGATCTTCACCTTAAAAATTCAACAGATCAGAGTTTGCAACCAAAAGGGACTGTCTTGGTCCGCTTGCCTATTTCCTCTGCTGTCGAAAATGTCTACTACCTAACTCCATCAAAAGAATTACAGGCACTTGATTTTACTATTCGCGAGGGAATGGCAGAATTTACGACTAGTCATTTCAGCACCTATGCTGTTGTTTATCAAGCTAATGGAGCATCAACTACTGCAGAGCAAAAACCAAGTGAAACAGATATCAAACCATTGGCCAATAGCTCTGAGCAAGTTTCATCTAGTCCAGACCTTGTTCAACCGACAAATTATTCTCCTAAAGAACAACTTCCAGCTACTGGTGAAACATCCAATCCACTACTATTCTTGTCAGGATTGAGTCTAGTCCTAACAGCAACTTTTCTACTTAAGAGTAAAAAGGATGAATCAAACTAACGTCTAACCACACAAAAATCAGGATGAAGATAAGCTTCATCCTGATTTCTTTTTCAATAAAGGATTATTTTTTACAGTAGGTATAAAATTGCTAGGGTCAAAAGACTTGCTAGGAGTCCCACTCCCCAAAAGAAGAAGTCAACCTTCCACTCACTCCAAGGACTTCCCTTACCAGACAATCCTCCAAGCTCAAAATGATGATGCACAGGCGTCATACGGAAAATACGTTTACCACCTGTCAGTTTGAAATAACTGACTTGCATCATAACCGAAGTTGTTTCAAAGACATAAACAATTCCGATAATCAAGAGAGTCCATTCTTGGTGGAGGGCCATAGAGATAGCTGCCAGCATTCCACCTAGGGCCAAACTTCCCACATCCCCCATAAAGACTTTAGCAGGCTTATGGTTAAAGACGAAGAAACCAAGCAAACCACCAATCATGGCAAGAATCACTAGAAGGATATCCATCTGACCTTGCACATAGGCAATAACTCCATAGGCAGACAAGCTAATCACAACGGAAATACTCGCTAGACCGTCAATACCATCTGTCAAATTCACTGCGTTTGAAAAACCAACTAGCCAGAAAAGAGCGAAGATAATATAGAAAATCCCTAAATGCACTTGGTAGCCAAAGACAGAGAGCATATCGCCCCCACGCTCATAAAAAAGGTAGAAAATGACTCCACCTAGCAGCTGAAGAGCCAATTTCTGTTTGGGATTAAGGCCCTCATTGATTTTACGGAAGACCTTGAGGAAGTCATCTAAAAAACCAACCAAACCATACAAGACCAAAATAAACAAAACCATACCAACATTATTGGTCAATTGTTTTGAAAAAAGAGCGACGAGGAAACTCACCACAACTGCAGCAATGAGGAAAACAAGTCCCCCCATTGTAGGAGTCCCAGCTTTTGCCTGGTGCTGTTTAACATCCTCATGCATCTGCTGGCCTGTAATTTGCGCCTTTCTATAAAATTGGATAAAGGCCGGAATTCCTACTAAAGTTAGTAAAAATGTCACAATTCCAGCACTGATGGAAATAAACATATTAGTCTCCTAAAGTTAATTTAATTTTTTTAATGTTTTTAATAGCTGTATTAGTCCGAACGTCTTGCTTCTGAACAACAGAACCTGAACCTTCAAATTCCAGCTCAATATCCAACCATTTAGCAAAGGCCTCAGCAATCTCTTTTTTCCAGCCATACATATCTGGAATTTCTTCTACCTTATCCGATAAAAGGAGAACTTGTTGGTTTGGTGCAAGATTTTTTCCTTCTTCTACAGAAGTCTCTTTAATCTTTGTTCCAGTACCAACAACGATTGGTTGCACAATATTTCGACGTAAGGCTTCCGCCAAATCACCAGGTGAAATATCCTTGATGCTAGGCATTGCATACGAAGATTCTGTCGTCACTTGATCTAAATTCTTAGCTGGAGATTGAAGGTTCAGAGATTCTTTCATCGCTGAAGCCCGCTCCAAGATTGGATTGGAAAACTCTCCCAACTGGACAGCTGAATAATGCTCAGGCTGTTGAACCGTTACATACAAGATAAAATCAGGATTTTCAGCAGGATTCATAGTCACAACTGAGAAAATATAATTGGTAGAACCAACCAAGTATCCTCCATTTTTCTCATCAGCGATTTGAGCCGTACCGGATTTAACTGCTACATTTTGTCCAGGAACTGTTATAATTGGCTTTCCTGTGTAGTGATTATACATAGTTCCATATAGAGGGTCCGTCCCAACTAAGATCATGTGATTTCGAGTTGTGCTTGCTGCATCTTCAGATACAGGTTTTCCTACAATCTCTTTTTGAGACTTTCGTACAGACTGATTGTTAGTATCATAAATAGCACTTATAAATTTTGGCTCCAGCATAACTCCATCATTAGCAATAGCTGTAAAGGCACGAAGCATTTGTGTTTGTGTCACTGAAATTCCTTGCCCAAATGAGCTTTGAGCAATATTAACAATATTATCAGCTGGAAGTTGACCAGCGTATTCATCTGTCAAGCCAAAGCGAGTTGGAACCCCAAATTTAAAGCGTTTTAGATAATCCAACCAAGTAGCATCTCCCATTTTTTGTTCAAGTAGACTCATTCCAACATTACTGGAGTGAGCGAAACCTTGTAAGAAAGTCATCATCCCACCAGTAGTCAAACCACCATTAACATCCCAATCTCGAGTCGTCACATCCGCCATTTTAAATTCACTGCTATTGAAGTATTCTCCACTTGGGAAGGTATTATTATCAATAGAAGAAGCTAACGTCATAACCTTCATGGCTGATCCTGGTTCATAGTTACTTTGATAAAGAATATCACGCCAAACAAAGTCCTCAGTGATTCCTTCTTTAGTATCTGCATTAAAGGTAGGTCGTTGGGTGGTAGCGAGGATTTCACCGGTCTTTGCACTGACCAAGGTCGCGGTCATATACTTACCTTTTACTTTTTCTAGAAAGGCATCCATCTGAGTTTCCATGAAAGATTGTAGCGGACTAGACAATGTTGTATAAACATCCTTACCATTCACAGTCTGCTGCGATACCTGTTCCGTACCTGGGACGATATTTCCTACACGGTCTTTTTCATAGGTAATAATACCGTCTGTCCCAGCAAGAATGGTATTTAAAGAACTCTCCAAACCAGAAGTCCCTAACAAACTCTTACTACCATCCTCATTTTCATGAAGTTGGGCTAAGCCAATAAAACTAGAAGCAAATTGGCCATTTGGATAGCTTCTGTTAGGGCTAGTTGTAAAGTCAATCCCTTCCACACTAGCATCTTTCAAATCTTTTTTAATAGCCATCATATTGGCATAGGTAATCCCATTTCCTTTTGCACCAAAGGAAACTTGGGTCAGATTTGGTTGAGCTAGTTGCTCTTTCACATAAGCTTCATCCATATCCAAATACTTATGGAAGACTTCAGCTACCTTATTAAACTGCGAATCCTCTACATAAAGAATTTTTCCAGTTGCTGACTTGTATTTTTTGTCAATAACAGCATAGACGTTATAAGAGGTCGCATCTTCTGCGATAGGCACTCCATTTCGGTCATAGATAGTTCCACGCTTGGCAGGAACTGTTCGGGTTGTTTGGTGAACCTTTTTAGCTTCTTTTACTAAGTCAGTACCAAATATATTACCTTTTGCGATAATATAAGCAAAATTGGCCAAAAAGAGACCAAAAAGGGCAACCGCTACAAAGCTGAGGTACTTACCAACTATCCTACGGTTTTTTGCTGGAGATTTACGATTTTTGATCGCAAATCGGGTTATTTTTTCTGTCCATTTCATATCTTACTCCGCTGTTCGGATATTTTCATTATTCAATTTCAAATCTTTTTTATCTGCAATCTCTTTCAAACGCTCTGAACGAATCAATTCATTCACTTCCTGCTTGGCATCGTCCAGCTCTGTTTTCTTCTCCTCTATCTGCGCATTGATTTTCGTCAAATCACTTTGCACTTGCAAAAGTCGTGTCTGCATAAAGATGATACTCACTGCTAAAACGAGAGCTGTAAATGCGATGGAAAGATAAAAAGCCTTCTCCACACGTGAGAATTTTTTGATACGATTCTGCAAGAATTGACTGGTTGTTTCTTTCTTATCTACCATTTTTTCCTCTTACTTGTGAATTTTTCTGGCCACGCGCAACTTAGCTGAGTGCGAGCGGTTATTGGCTTCTAACTCTTCTGCACTTGGCAAGATTGGCTTACGGGACACCAATTCCATCTTAGGCTTGAGATCATCTGGGATGAAAGGCAAACCTTTTGGAACTTCAACCGTTGAAGCTTCCTTGAACAATTGCTTGGTCAAGCGGTCTTCTAGTGAATGGAAGGTAATCACTGAGATTCTACCATCTAGAGCCAACATATCCATAGCCTGCTGGATAGATTCATCTGCAGCTCCCAGTTCATCATTGACTTCAATCCGAATAGCTTGGAAAATCTGCTTGGCAGGATGGCCCTTCTTCTTGAGCTCCTTAGCAGGCTTAGCCGACTTGATGATCTCTGCCAACTCAGTCGTTGTCTCGATTGGCTTGACTTCACGTGCTTGTTCAATCTTACGCGCAATCTGTTTAGAAAACTTATCCTCACCATACTTGAAGAAAATACGAACCAAGTCATGATAGTCATAGTGATTCACTACCTCATAGGCTGTCAGACTAGCTTCCTGATTCATCCGCATATCCAGTGGCGCATCCTTTTTATAAGAAAAACCACGCTCACGCTGGTCCAATTGAGGACTAGACACTCCCAAGTCATAACAAATTCCATCAATTTCCTGAACACCAGCTTCGCGCAAACGTGCCTGTAAATGACGGAAGTTATCCTTTATAAAAGTCACCATCCCCTTTTCAATGTAAGGTGCCAAACGTTTTTGCGCATTGTCAATGGCATTCTGGTCCTGGTCAAAGGCATAGAGATGGCCTTTTTCACTTAATTTACTTAATAAATATTCGCTATGGCCTGCTCCACCCAAGGTCGCATCAACGTAAACACCGTCAGGTTTCACATCAAGCATATCAATCGTTTCGTGGAGTAAGACCGTTACATGATGAAATTCTTTTGTCATATCTTATCTATTTTACCACAAATCTGACTAGCTTGCACTAGTCAGACAAATAGACCAAAAACAAGTAAGATTTCTTTAAGAAATATGTCAAATATGCTTGACATCTATTTCATAGAAGAATATAATATAGTCAAATATATGCGACACAAATCAGAAAGGAGTCCAGATGAATCGTGTGAAAGAATTTCGCAAGGAACTGGGCATTTCCCAGCTCGAGCTAGCCAAGGATATCGGTGTCTCGAGACAGACCATCAATATGATTGAAAACGACAAGTACAATCCAACCCTGGAACTCTGTCTCAATCTCGCCCGTAGCCTCCAAACTGACCTCAACAGTCTCTTTTGGGAGGATGATTTTTAAAAAGGAGCCAACTCATGAAAAAAGAAACCTTTACTGAAAAACTGATCAAACGCATTTATGGCATTTCAGGACCACTTGATGAACACAAACGACGCGAAGCTGACCGCATCGGAAATAAAATCTTTGTGATTCTCTTTTACCTCATGACTTTAGGTAATCTTATTCCCTTTTTCCTTGCTTATAAATATCCGCAAATTGTCGCTATCGGCTATCCCCTTGTGATATTGGGTATTTCGATGATTTCTGCTCTCTATGTGCTCTCCCAAACCAGGAAAACAGGCATCACAGCCATTGATCTAGATATGCTGAGTGAGAAAGAAAGTAAGCAATTACATTACCCAGGTCTGAAAGCAGGTTTGTTCTTTGGTCTATGGATGTTTTTTATAACTCCTCTTCTCAGTATACTCATAGGTGAAGGTCAGGACTATTTTCATTCTCTCCTAACTATAAGAAATGGAGTATCAAGCATTCTCGGTTCTATCTTCTTCGGAGCAAGCATACAGTTCCTCATCTCCCGTCGCATTGCAAAAACTAAGAAAGATCAAGATGAGGATTAGGAGGTGCCCTATGAAATCACTAGTAACTTTACTTACCTATCATCTTTTGTTTGCTTCACTGCTCATCTTCATCATCGTTTCAGGGAACTTGCCAATCAGCGAGATATTCCTCGGGCTAGTCTTTATTCCAGCACTCAACAAAGGATTGACTTATCTAAAGATTGACTCCCAAAAAACGCGCATACTCAACTTAGCACTATTCTTTATGATTCTATCCTTACCACAACTGACACTCATTTCAATCAATTGGAAATATTATATACTGCTAACTATCGCTATCCTTTCTTCTATTACTTATCTTTATTATCTCTATCAATTCGTAAAAGAAACAAAATAGCATCGTTCATTTAGGAGAAATCACCCATGAAAAAAGAAGACTTAACCACTCGCCTACTTCGAAATTTCTTTCATATCCAAGGGCCTTTTGATGAATGCCGTCAAGAGGTTATCTACAAGGCTTGCGCCCGTTCCATGATCCAAATCTTTTACTCTTCCTTCATTCTCTTCCTATTCTATATTTTGTTCGGAAGCTTTATAGAAATTGTTCGAAATGTTATGCCCTACATCTATTTTGGACTCATTTTGTTCATGAGTATAAAAGCTCAAAAAGCCGTCCAAGAGCTTCATCTTGAAAAGGATGACAAATCAGAAATCATCCTCAAAACCTACAGCAAAGCCCAAATCAAATTTAGGAGTTGGATTGTGTTTATCGGTCTTCAGATTGGTCTCTTTACCTTACTCATCTTTCATAAGGTCTTCGTTCAACAGATGTCCCTTTCAGATTTTGTGAAGTTGCTCATGCAATTCGATAAAAGTGTTCCTTTGCTGATGTATGGCCTGATTATCGGTAGCATTTTTGGAACTCTGACCTACGGATTTCTATCCCTACAGGAGGAAAAAACTCCTAAACATACCAACCAGAAGGAGAAAAGCAAACAATGACCTCAATCTACGATTTTTTAGTCTTAAACCAAGACAAGCAAGAAATCTCACTAGATGCCTATCGTGGTAAGGTTCTCTTGATTGTCAATACTGCTACCGGATGTGGTTTAACGCCCCAGTACCAAGGACTCCAAGAACTCTATGACCGCTATCAAGATCAGGGATTTGAGATTTTAGACTTCCCTTGCAATCAGTTTATGGGACAAGCACCAGGTAGCGCAGAGGAAATAAATAGTTTCTGTAGCTTACACTATCAGACTACTTTTCCTCGTTTTGCCAAGGTCAAAGTCAACGGCAAAGAAGCGGACCCTCTCTATATTTGGTTGAAAGACCAGAAATCTGGCCCACTAGGAAAACGAATCGAATGGAATTTCGCTAAGTTTCTCATCGGTCGAGATGGGCAGGTCTTTGAACGCTTTTCTTCCAAAACAGACTCAAAACAAATTGAAGAGGCGATACAAAAATTACTCTGACTTTTTTTGAATACATTCTTTCATTCAGTTTAATTCTTGAAAGGATGTATTTTTTCTTTAAAAAGTGAAAGAATTTCTTTAAATTAGGTTTACTTTCTCTATTGCATTTCTTGGAACAATTTAGTATATTTGTTATGTTAAAGTTTTTAGGTTATTTTAAAGATTAAGATAACAATTTTAATTTTTTTATTCTAAAATGAAAG
The DNA here is from genome assembly GCA_965245755.1 of Streptococcus mitis. Taxonomy (GTDB): domain Bacteria; phylum Bacillota; class Bacilli; order Lactobacillales; family Streptococcaceae; genus Streptococcus; species Streptococcus mitis_DY. The sequence continues at coordinate 81,190 of CBDFAU010000003.1, forward strand.
CGCTTAAACAGGAGGGGATTAGTCTCAAACTATTGCACAAAATCTAACTATCGCTAAAGAAAATCGTTTCCAAGTCATACTTGGGCTCAGACAGTAGCTGACTGTCTTGATTCAAACTAGGAGTACATTATGAATCGATACCTTTTTGAAAAAGAGCAAACTTTTAGCATCAGAAAATTAACCGTTGGTGTTGCTTCGGTTATGGTTGGGCTCGCTTTTTTTGCATCTGGTACAGCACTAGCTGACGAAGCAAAAATTGAAACTACAAGCTCTCAACCAAATGTAGAAAAATTGGCCGAAGCTGAAAAAACCAAACCAGAAGTCAAAAATGAAAGTCCTGTAATTTCTACACCTCAAGAGTCAGAGAAAGCAGAAAAAACTGTTAAATCAGTAGAAGAGAAGACTGTAGCAGAAACTAAAACTACTGACTTGCTTCCTGAAGAAATCCACGATCAAGCTTATCCTGATGCACCCGTGAAAAACATAGATACTTCAGCAATCGTAGACAAGAAGGATAGCCCTAAAGTTGAGACAGAAAGCATTCTAAAAAACAAGGAAGAACTTCCAAAAGAAGCTGAAAATGGTAATCGTGCGATTATCAACGGTGGTCTAGATTTGAAGCACGTCCCTTATGAAGGACAACCTGCTACTGCTGCTAGTATGATTTACACTATTTACAATGGTGGTTCCCAACGCTATATCGTGTCTGGTTCTGGTATTTTTGTGGCACCAAATGTCATCTTGACTGTTGCCCACAACTTTTTAGAATCAAACCGTGATACAAAAGAAGGACATATTCGAGGCGGAGATTCTGCTAAGTTTTACTATAACCTCGGTTCTAATTCTGCTGTTCGCAATTCTCAGCCTGTAACGGGTAATACTACTCTTTTCAAAGAAGAAGATATTCATTTTTGGAACAAGAAAGAATTTGGAAAAGGATATCAAAATGACTTGGCTGCTGTTGTAGCACCTGTTCCTCTTCAAATCGCTAGTCCAAATAAAGCTGCCACCTTTGTTCCTTTGGCAGAAAACAAAACCTATCAACCAGGAGACCCCGTTAGCACGATTGGGTATCCAACTGATTCAAGCTCACCTGAGCTCAAAAAACCAATTGTAGCTGGTCAACTTTACAAGGCTGATGGTGTCGTGAAATCTGTTGATAATTATGATGATAAAGGCTCAAAAGGCATTACCTATCATATGACTTCTGTTTCAGGCCTTTCAGGTGCTGGTATTATCAACGGTGATGGTAAAGTAGTCGGTGTTCACCAACACGGCACAATTGAAAACGGCATCCCCGACAAAGACCGTTTCGGTGGTGGAATCGTCCTCTCACCTGAGCAAGTCAAATGGGTAAAAGATATTATCGCAAAATATGGCATCAAAGGTTGGTACCAAGGTGATAATGGGAAACGATATTACTTTACTCCTGAAGGAGAAATGTTCAGAAATAAAACTGCTGTTATTGGTGAAAATCAATATTCTTTCGATGAAAATGGTGTTGCGACACTCATTAAAGGAATCGATTACGGACGTGTAGTTGTTCAACACGTAGATGAAACTGGTAATCCAATTAAAACTGATGATACTTTTGTTGAAAAAACTGAAGTTGGAACAGCTTTTGATTATGACTTCAAAAAAGAAATCGCTAAAACCGACTTCTATACAAAAAATCAAGAGAAATACCAGATTGTCTCTATTGATGGCGTCGAAATCAACAAACAACTCAAAGATGAGTGGACCTACAACGTCGTCAGCAAAACAGCTCCAGGAACACGGGTCATCAAGGTGGTTTATAAAGTGAATAAAGGTTCATTTGCCATTCATTATCGTTTGAAAGGCTCAGAGCAAGAATTAGCAGATGTTGTTACTGATAATAATGACGGAAAAGAATACGATGTTTCCTTTGTAAACACTTTTGAAGCAAAAGAAATCGCAGGCTACCGCGCAATCACTCCACGCTTAGAAGCCAGCATCCAGCACAAGGGTGTGAATGATGTTGTCTTTGAATACGAAAAAATCTCTGATAGCTCTAATCCGACTTCAACTGTTTTACCTGCTGCTCATCCAGAAGATAAGGAAACAGAAATTGGAAATCACGGTCCCCTTCCAAGCAAGGCTCAACTTGATTATCACAAGGAAGAATTAGCCGCCTTCATCCACTATGGTATGAATACTTATACTAATTCTGAATGGGGACATGGAAATGAAGACCCAGGATACTTTAATCCAACTAACTTAGATACAGATCAATGGATCCGTACTCTAAAGGAAACTGGCTTTAAACGCACCATTATGGTAGTGAAACACCACGATGGCTTCGTTATTTACCCATCTAAATATACAAATCATACCGTAGCTGCAAGTCCATGGAAAGATGGTAAGGGAGACCTTTTAGAAGAAGTTTCAAAATCTGCTACTAAATACGATATGAATATGGGGGTTTATCTATCTCCATGGGATGTTAATAGTCCTAAATACAAGGTTGATACAGAAAAAGAATACAACGAATATTATCTCAACCAACTAAAAGAAATTCTTGGAAATCCAAAATACGGAAACAAAGGTAAATTCATTGAAGTTTGGATGGATGGAGCACGCGGTAGCGGTGCCCAGAAAGTAACCTACACTTTTGATGAGTGGTTCAAATATATTAAGGAAGCTGAAGGAGATATCGCTATCTTCTCTGCACAACCAACAAGTATTCGTTGGATCGGAAATGAACGTGGTATCGCAGGTGACCCTGTATGGCATAAGGTCAAGAAAGCCAACATCACCGAAAATGTTAAGAACGAATACCTTAACCACGGTGACCCTGACGGAGATATGTACTCTGTAGGGGAAGCAGATGTTTCCATCCGCTCTGGCTGGTTCTACCACGATAATCAGCAACCAAAATCCCTCAAAGAATTGATGGATATCTACTTCAAGTCTGTTGGTCGTGGAACGCCACTTCTTCTCAACATTCCACCAAACAAAGAAGGAAAATTCGCAGATGCTGATGTGGCTCGCTTGAAGGAATTCAAAGCAACCCTAGACCAAATGTATGCGACTGACTTTGCCAAAGGAGCGACTGTAACAGCAAGTTCTACTCGTCAGAACCACCTCTATAAAGAAAGTCACCTGACAGACGGCAAAGACGATACCAGCTGGGCGCTCTCAAATGATGCCACAACAGGTAGCTTCACAGTCGATTTGGGACAAAAGAGACGCATTGACGTTGTCGAACTCAAGGAAGACATCGCTAAAGGTCAACGTATCTCTGGTTTCAAGATTGAAGTCGAAATCAACGGTCGCTGGGTGACTTACGGAGAAGGTTCAACTGTTGGTTACCGTCGCTTGATTCAAGGCAAGCCTGTAGAGGCACAAAAAATCCGTGTAACCATCACCGGAGCTCAAGCAACTCCAATCTTAACCAACTTCTCAGTCTACAAGACACCAAGTAGTATCGAAAAGACAGACGGCTACCCTCTTGGACTTGAATACCACTCAAATACAACAGCGGATACAGCCGGTACAACTTGGTACAATGAATCTGAAGGTGTTCGTGGCACTTCTATGTGGACCAATCAAAAAGATGCCAAAGTAAGCTATACTTTCACAGGAACCAAGGCCTATGTCGTCTCTACAGTTGACCCAGGTCATGGAGAAATGTCCGTCTACGTTGATGGCCAAAAAGTTGCGGATGTGCAAACTAAGAACACTAGCCGTAAACGCAGCCAAAAAGTATATGAAACAGACGATTTAGCACCTGGCCAACATACCATTACCCTTGTTAATAAAACAGGTGAACCAATTGCTACAGAAGGAATCTACACTCTAAACAATAACAGCAAGGGTATGTTTGAGCTTGAAGCAACTTCTTACGAAGTCGAAAAAGGAAAACCAGTCACTGTTAAAATTAAACGTGTTGGTGGAAGCAAGGGAACTGCTACTGTTCGCTTCATCACAGAACCTGGAACTGGGGTTCACGGTAAAGTTTACCAAGATACAACTCAAGATGTGACTTTTGAAGATGGAGAAACAGAAAAGACTGTTACCATCCCAACGATTGACTTTACAGAACAAGCCGACTCTATCTTTGACTTCAAGGCCAAGCTCACTTCTGTCACTGATGGTGCCCTGTTCGGTTTTGCTACCGATGCAACCATCCAAGTGATGAAAGCTGAATTGCTGATCAAGGATCAAACAAGTTATGATGACCAAGCTAGTCAGTTGGATTACAGTCCTGGCTGGCACCATGAAACCAATTCAGCAGACAAGTACCAAAAAACGGAGTCTTGGGCTTCCTTTGGTCGCTTAACTGATGAACAAAAGAAAAAGACAACTGTCACAGCCTACTTCTACGGTACTGGACTTGATATCAAGGGCTATGTTGATCCAAATCATGGTATCTACAAGGTATTCCTCGACGGCAAAGAAGTTCCTTACCAAGAGGGCATGGGAAATGCGTCGACTATTGAGGGCAAGAAATACTTTAGCGGTCACGCTGCCCAACGCCAAGGCAATCAAACTCTGGTTAGCCTAAAAGGTCTGGACGAAAACTTGCACGCAGTCACCCTTCAACTCGATTCTGATCGAAACGATTTGTCTCGAAACATCGGTATCCAGGTGGATCAATTCATCACTCGTGGTGAAGGAAGCGAACTCTACAGCAAAACACAAATCCTTCAATCTATCTCTAAATGGAAAGAAGATTTATCTAACTTTAATCCTGCTGGATTGAAAGATACTGCAACTGCACGCCAAGCGTTCAAGTCTAATCTTGATAAACTCACTGCACAATTAAGTTCTGATACGGTAAATGTACAAGATGTGATGTCAACAGTCACTGCTTTGCAAGATATTCTTAGCAAAGACGAAAATTACCAAAAACCTGGAGACGAAACAAGTCCAGAACAACCGGTTGAACCAAAACAACCGGAACAGCCTGAAATCAATTATGATAAGGCTATGGCTAGCCTGACTGAAGCTATCGAGAAAAAAGTGGCTGAACTTGGTGCTAACAACGATGCTAAGAAGAAATTAGTTGAAATTACTGACAAAGCAATCGCAGCTATTCAAGAGGCTAAGACTCAAGAAGATGTCAACAAAGCCCTCAATAACGCTCTTGAACAAATCAAGCAATTGCAACCTAGCCAACCAGAACAACCAGTTGAACCAAAACAACCGGAACAGCCTGAAATCAATTATGATAAGGCTATGGCTAGCCTGACTGAAGCTATCGAGAAAAAAGTGGCTGAACTCGGTACTAACAATGAGGCTAAAAAGAAATTAGTCGAAATTACTGATAAAGCAATCGCAGCTATTCAAGAGGCTAAGACTCAAGAAGACGTCAACAAAGCCCTCAACAATGCTCTTGAACAAATCAAGCAATTACAACCTAGCCAACCAGAACAACCGGTTGAACCAAAACAACCTGAACAGCCTGAAATCAATTATGATAAGGCTATGGCTAGCTTGACTGAAGCTATCGAGAAAAAAGTGGCTGAGCTTGGTGCTAACAACGATGCTAAGAAAAAATTAGTTGAAATTACTGATAAAGCAATCGCAGCCATTCAAGAGGCTAAGACTCAAGAAGATGTCAATAAAGCTCTCAATAAGGCTCTTGAACAAATCAAGCAATTGCAACCTAGCCAACCAGAACAACCGGTTGAACCGAAACAACCTGAAAAACCAATTACTTCTTCAAGTCCTGAAGAAGGGGTTAAAGAGCTTGTCTTCCAACTCCCAAGTTTGGAGATTGTTAAGAAGGCAGTACCATTCAAGACTATCCGTCGCGAAAATCCACAATTAGACAAAGGGAAAGAACAAGTTCTATCAGAAGGGAAAGATGGTGCTATAATCGAGTATATCGAAGTAGATGGCAGCAATCGTAAGGTAGTTCAAACTGAATCAACTCCAGCTCTAGACCGAGTGATTGAAGTAGGGACTAAACAAAGTTCTGTAGGAACAGAGGCACCACCAGTTGTGACTCTTCCTGAGTACCTTCTACCAAAAGAGCCTGAAAAACCAATTACTTCTTCAAGTCCTGAAGAGGGAGTTAAGGACCTTGTCTTTAAGCTTCCAAGTTTGGATATTGTCAAGAAGGCAGTACCATTCAAGACTATCCGTCACGAAAATCCAAACTTAGATAAAGGAAAAGAGAAAGTTCTAGCAGAAGGGAAAGATGGTGCTATAATCGAGTATGTCGAAGTAGATGGCAGCAATCGTAAGGTAGTTCAAACTGAGTCAACTCCAGCTCTAGACAGAGTGATTGAAGTCGGGACTAAACAAAGTTCTGTAGGAACAGAGGCACCACCAGTTGTAACTCTTCCTGAGTATGTTCTACCTAGAGAAACTGAAAAACCAGCTCCTGCAGTTGTAACAGAAGATTCACCAAGAAAAGATGAAAAAGCACCTGTTGCTACTACAGTTAAACAAGACAAGAAAAAACAACTCCCAGAAACTGGAGAGCAAGAAGCAAATGCCTTCTTATTCTTGGCTGCTATTACTTCAGTATTGTCTCTACTCATCTTCCAAAAGAATTTCAAAGACTAATTAAAATCTTTACTTAATTCTTTTCAATGATTCTAGTTCCCCCAAAGAGAAGACCAGCCGGTCTTCTCTTTTTCTATATATAAATCAAAAAATATCCATAAATTTCTATGGATATCTTAGTATCTATAAAACAGAATGATTATTTGGGATAAGTATTTTCAAATTCAACAACAATTTCAAGTAAACGATTATCTAAAAAAGATAGGGCTTCTTGTCTAATATCGTCAGAAAGACCATAATAAGCTTCTGCAAGTCCTCTTCAGATAGCTGCAATGGGGTACACCAAAAAACGAGGTCATCTCCTACCAAATCTACTGGCCACTATTTTTAATCCCAGCATATACATAGGTCCTATTTCTAGGACACGCTTTTTCCGTTACCACCCTAAAATAAAAACGATGCTCCCGCCCATCCTTGGCATTTTCCTTGTTTAAAACAAAGTAGTTTTTCTGATTCATCGCCATGGTTCGTAGGATGTCATCAATCAAGAAAGTCAAGGGTACGTTCATGGCAGAGTATTTTTGAAAATCCTCTTCAAAACGAATATAGTTATCTGAAAAGTAATCCATCTGCAGTTTGTTTTCATACAGCTCTTTTCTAGTCATAAACTCCCTCCTCCCACAGCCGAATTTCTAGGATATCTGCAACATCTATCAACCTATATCCCTCGTTTGTCCTAATAGATAGAGTCTGATGTGATAACTCTCTCACCACACCGATTATAGTGGTTTTCTGCTTCTTTTCCTTTAGCACAAAACTTCCCTTAAGTTGGCCAACATAAAGCTGAGAAAGCAAGTGCAACTTCTCATCTGGAGTCAAATCCGTCGAAAAATCAACCCGGCTTTTTTCTTCACTGAGCGAACTGGTGTGTTCTGAAAGGTAAAATCCCATCCACTTCTGCATCCCTGGATCTTGATAATCTCGCGCGGATTGAAAAGGTAAATAAGAACGATCAATCATTTTAATCCATCTAATCCTCCAGCAGAATGTCCCCCAATCAGCTTGCTTCTGGCAAGACTCCTAGAGGCTTCTTCCAGTGCATTGGCCTTTAAGAGAGAAGTGAAACCAAATTGTTCCCGAATGGAGTCAATGGCCGTCTGGAGCCTTTCTTCTTTTTCTAACTTATCAACATCATCAAAAAGGGAAATCAAACCAAAGGACTCATCCACAAATCCTGAATAGTTGATTCCAACACTTCTGACCGCTCCAGAAGTGTATTTGTCATGAAATAGCTTCAAAACATAATTCGTTAAGACAACTGTATTATTGGTCGGTTCGACCTTCATTTGTGTGTGAATAGACGACCTGACCTCCTGTTTAGAGAAACCGACATAGATAGAGACAAGGGTTGTTTTCTTGCCAGACCTTCTCAATCTAATAGCCACCTGCTCCGCCATTTCTCGGAGAATAATTTCAATATCACGTAGCTTCACGTAGTCTCTCGGCAAGATTTGAGAATTCCCCAAGCCCTTGGATTTGGCTTTATAGGGCTTATGAACATTGCTCTCATCAATCCCGTTAGCATGAAACCACAAACGAAGACCAGCCTGACCCAGAGCTTTTTTTAGCTGGTCGGGATTGCTGGTTGCCAATTTCTTGATGGAATAAATCCCCAGAGCATGCAAGCGTTTCTCCATCCGCCTGCCAATTCCCCAAAAGTCGGTCATCTTGGGAATGGACCAGACCTTCTCTTCCACATCCTGGTAAGACCAGTTGGCCCTCATGGTCGGAGTGTGCTTGGCCTCATTATCCAGAGCCAACTTGGCTAGTAAGGGATTGGCATTGGACATACCTACTGTAGAGTAGATCCCTGTCTGCCTCCAAATATCCCTCTGAATACGGGCAGAAAGCAGATCCAGCTTGTCTTTGCGAGAGAGACTCTTATCTGGGATGAAATAGTTGAGCGAACTAGTCAGATCAATAAAGCCCTCATCGATAGAGTAGGGATAAATATCATCTGAACTGCCATAGTTTTGAAAGATTCGCTGGATTTCCATATTGACTGCGATGTACTCATCCATCCTAGGTGGCACAATCAAGGTCACTTGAGCCCAATCTTCGATATAGCGAACATAGTCTGAGTCGGTAGGTAGCCCTTGCTTTCGAGCATTGTAATAGGAAAATTTTCGCGTTTTGATATCAAAGGGCAGATCATAGGCCCGACCAACATTTGACTTGCCAAAAATCTTCTTAAACAGAGGAGAGGAGGCTAGGATAAGACCAGTTGAATTATCCGCGCGACTCATGACACAAAGCGAGGTTTTCAGCGGATGTAAGCCCCGTTTCACGCACTCGACACTGGCATAAAAGGATTTCATATCGACAAAGGCAATGTCACTTTTGGGCTCTCTGGAATAATCAAAGTAGCCCATTGACTAGCCCTCCATCGGCACAAAGTTCCCAACGATAATCCCCACAATTCGAGGATCTTCCTCATAGGAGATGAAAATATCCTTGTATTTAGGATTGATAGAGACCAGACGCAAGCCATCTTCCTCACGATAAACCCGCTTGATATAGGTCTGATTGTTACAAACCACTGCATAAACCGCCCCGTCATAGTCAAATCCTGTCTCTCGAATCAGAGCCACTGAACCATTTTGGTATTTAGGTTCCATGGAGTCCCCAGACACCCAGGACGCAAAATCATGGGCTAGTTCCTCATTAAAGTAAACCGTATCAAAATTCTGATCATCATAGACCGAAGCCCCAATCCCTGCTGACATGCGTTCATAAACACGGTACTCGTAGAGGCGCTCTGGCATCGCTGTTACTTTCTGGGCTTTCTCCTCTTGAGATAGGTTGCGAGCATAGAGAACAACCTTCTCCTGCCCTTGCTTGGAGAGGCTATGGTAGAGACGGACAATCTCGATCTGAGTAAAATATCCTTTGGATACCTTTAAAATGTTCTCTAACTGGGCTACCTTCTCCTTAGACGGTTCTTTGATTCCACGTTCCCAAGCTGAGTAAGCCTGGAAACTAATCCCAAGTTTCTCTGCAATTTCCCTCTGTGTCAGTTTTAACTCTTTCCTCCGAGCCTTTAATTTTTCTGGCTGATACATACTTCACCTCCTATTATGATAATTTAATGGACATTATCTCCCTTAGAAAGACTAATCGATACTTGAATCCATATTTTTAAAACTCAACCAAAAAGGTTTAATTTTATTATATAAAAAAAGTGGACGGTTGTCTACTAGGAATATCTATTTCTGCTACACACTTAATAGTGGTATTGACCTTGTTCTATATATGTGCTAGAATTATTGTTATATATTCAATGAAAGGCTTTACACAATATGTTTCCATTCATGCCAGCAGCACGAGCAAAAACTGTTTTTGATATCCCCTATCAAAGATTATATCAACTTGGTTTTAAAGGATTAATTTTTGATATCGATCAAACTCTTGTGATGCATGGCGCCCCCGCTACAGAACAAGTTATTGAACTTTTTCAAAATCTCAAAGCCATTGGTTTCCAAATTTTTCTTTTGTCAAACAACGACGAAGAAAGAATCACACAATTTAATCAACATTTATCTGTTCCCTTTATCCCACTTTCGGAAAAACCAAATCCTAAGAACTTTAAAAAAGCTCTTGACATGATGCAGCTAAAACCATTTGAAACAGTTATGATTGGAGATCAACTTTTTACAGATGTTCTGGGAGCTAGTCGGGCAAATATCTCCACTATCTTGGTTGATTTTTTATATGATCCTAAAGAAGGCGGAATTGGTAAAAAACGATGGGTTGAAAAATTAATACTTCATACTTACCCATTTTTGAGACAAAAAAATAAAAATTTAGATGTGATCAAAAAGGAGAAACAACATGGTTTTTTGGAATAAGGATCTATTATTTTGTGAAATTAGTCCTACAACATATAAAATCTCTTTAAAAAAAGAAAATCTAAAACGACATATACAGAACCTTAAACAAGGAAAAAAATTCTCTAAGATTCGTCAAGAAAAGATATTACCCAACTTAGTTTCATCATATTCTACCCAACTGATAAAACGTGGTCCTGGAATTGATATTAATCTTCAAAAAGGAAAAGCTACCAACATACAGATTGCTAGTAAAAATCTAAATAACATTATCATTCATCCAGGAGAAGAATTTTCTTTTTGGAGTTTAGTTGGTAATACAACGAAGAAAAAAGGATACCAGGAAGGGCGAGTTATTATTAATGGGAAAGTAGAACCTGATATTGGCGGCGGGCTATGTAATTTAGCTAACTTGCTTCATCTTTTAATTGTTCATAGTCCTATGGAAATTACAGAATTTCATTCTCACTCTGATGCATTAGACCCTGATAAAGGTACTAGGAAACCATTTGCAAATGGAACTTCTGTACAGTATAATCATCAGGACTATCGTTTTAAAAATAATACTGACCAACTTATTCAATTGAGAGCATGGACTGAAAATGAGATTCTCTTCGGCGAGTTAAGAAGTGAATCACAATTTCCGTTCACTTATCAGATAGTTGAAGAAAATCATCATTTCAAAAAAGAAGGCAATTATTACTATCGCAACTCCATGATTTATCGTGAAAAACTTGATAGAATAACTGAACAAACTTTGGAAAAAGAGCTTATTTTGAAAAATCATTCAAAAGTCATGTACGATCCGAAACTCATTCCTAAAGAAATGATTAGACAGTAACCTAAGTACTTTTATTTTTAAGAAAAATAACTTAGAATTAACATCAAAAGGAACATTTATGAACTCACCTAAATTAATTGTTATGCTGACGCATAATGATCACACAATTGAAAATGCACGAGAAATCTTCGAATCATGTAAGAACACCAAAGCCGAATTTTGGGGATTTAAAGAAAAACCGCTTCCAATTTCAGAAATGAAGTCTTTATTTTCAGAAATGAAGTCTTACGGTAAAACTACTTTTCTTGAAGTTGTGGAATACGATGAAGAGAATGGTCTTCAAGGTGCACGAATTGCAAAAGAATGCGGATGCGATGTTTTAATGGGGACTGTCTACTTTGATTCAATCAACGAGTTTTGTAAAGAGAATAACATAAAGTACATGCCATTCGTAGGAGAAATTAAAGAGCGTCCATCTATTTTGGAAGGTACTATAGAAAATATGATTTCTCAGGCGAAAGAATACTTAAAAAAAGGGGTCTATGGCTTTGACTTACTAGGTTATCGTTATACTGGCGACCCCTTGGAGCTAAATAATGCTTTTACTCAAGCCATACAAGCTCCCGTCTGTTTAGCCGGAAGTATTGATTGTTATGAACGGTTGAATGAAGTAATTGACACAAATCCTTGGGCATTTACAATCGGAAGTGCATTTTTTGAAAAAAAATTTGGTACAGAAATTCACGAACAGATTAATAATGTTTGTAATTATATAGAGAAATAAGGTAAAGTATACTTTGAAATTAATATGCTCTCCTCTATCAAATAAATTTTACTTTTATATCAACAAACTACTCTCAAAAAATGAGACTCTTAATCTCACTTTTTGAGGGTAGTTTTATATTTTGACTATCACTTTAGTAAATATTCAGCAAAAGATATTATAACTTTTATACTAAAAATAAGATCGAGAATTTTTAAAAATATATATTAAAAATATTTCATATTTCTGCTGTAAAAATCAATGGTGGAAATTTTCAGGGAAATTCTTGATTTTTTGACAAAAAAAGACATCCAAGAGAAAATTCTTGAATGTCTGTAAACGTTGATAGTATCGTATTGATTAACGTTTTGAGGCAACTGACTTCGTCATGTTGCAGCCACATTTGTAAGCGACTAAAGTCGCAACAACTGTGTCAATTGCACCAATTTAGTAAGAAAGTACAAAAAGAACACCTCGAAAGGTGCTCTTTGTAAGTATAGTAATTCTTTCGAATTAACGTTTACTAAATTGTGATGCTTTACGAGCTTTCTTAAGACCTGGTTTGATAGAAAAGTATTTCAACACGTCTCAGAATCATAGTATAACAACTTCAAACACACTTCCCTTACTTAAATAATTTGAAAAAATTTCATTCAAACTGTTTTAAAAGGAGAAACTTTTCTAACTTTATGGTGAACCGAAATAGTATCTTTATTTTTTACTACCTATAAGATCAGATTTCCATCTTTCTAATATTGTTTCATCAAAATTATCTATTTGGTATTTAAGATGAATTGCATTAAGACTATATAAAAGAACTAATACAAATCTAGCTGTTTGAATCTTTTGTTTAATGGTCAATAATACTTCTCTATCGCTTTCAGTTATTCCATAAATTTTATCTGAATAGTGACTTTCCCCATTCAAAAGTAATCTATACATATGAGATTTTAGAAGTTCTATCTCTTCCTTATCATCAATCGATTCACTTAATAATTCTTCATTCGAACTTAACTCTGAGATTCCTTTTTGATAATTAAATGTTGAAAAAGCTTCCAACACTCGTCTCATAACGTTACCAATATACGGAGAAAAATCTTTTGCAAAATCACATTCCTCATCCTCAATACAAGCAAATTCATATATTTTTGTAAGTTGTGTAGAATAGAAATTTTCCTCTTTCTCAGCTTTCTCAATACCAGTCATAGAATTCAATTGTTTTAATTTAATCTGATTATTTTTAAAAACTCTCTTCCCGTTTGAATCTAAAACATCTTCAAATATTTTAAAACAATTATAATAGACATCACTATCATGAGTTAGTATCAGTATCTTACTTTTATCATTACCAATACCAATTTTCTCAATTTCACCTCTAAGTAGACTATATATTCCTAATTTAATCTCATGATCAAAACTAGATACCGGATCATCAAGAACTAATAAAAGTGGTAAATTATATTGATTATCAATATTTTGATTTTGATTGACTATAGAAAAAAAGTAACACAATCCAATTGCATTTCTTTCTCCGGTAGATAAACTACTTAATTTTGTCCTTTTACCTCTAGATAAAACATAGTAAAATCCGTCTTCCTGTTCTAATTTTAATCTCTCAGATTCATAAAACACTCTACTCAATTGTTTATTAATATTATTAAGAGCTAAAGTAGTATTTTTTACAGATTGTTCATCTTTTAGAATTTCCTCATTTAATTCTTTTATTGATTTCTCAGTTTTATTTACCTTTTCTCTATTTTCAACTAATTCTTTACAAAAATTCTCTGTTTCTTTATAAGCTAATTTATCATTCAGTTTATTTGCTTCTTCAATATTCTTATCAAGTTTTTTAAACCTTATATTATAGTCATCACAAGCTCTATTATACTTAGATGATAATACAGTATAAGCATTTTTAGCTTTAAAAAGTGTTTCGCCACTAAAGTAAGAGTCCCTATATACATTACTCTTCTTATCCTTTAGCTCATTGATCATTTGGATAAGATTTGATTTCAAATCTTCAATTGATTTATTCAAACTTATTCTTACATTTTCTTCTATTCTTTTATCTAGATTTACAGAATCTAATTCTGCAATTATAAGCTCAAATATTTTAATAACTTGATCTATACATTCAATATGTTCAGATATCTCATTATTTAACAATTGTTTTTTTAAAACAGATTTTAATTGAGCTAGAGTATCTCGTTTATAATCCTCGTTAATTTCCTGAAAACATGTCGGACAGTTATTTGAATTTCCCTTTAATAGTTTTTCTGTTTTTTCTATACTACTGTCAATATTATTTCCAAGTATTTCAATAATTTGATTCTCTCTCTTGGTTAGCTCTATCATATTAACTGGTTCAGAAATAATTTTTAACTTTTCCTTTATTTCATTAACGGGAATTTCTACTTCTGAATATCTGTTAATCTCTTTTTCGTTCTTAGCGGATTCTATTTCTTTTATCAGATTACTAAGATTTTCTCCTAATTCTATCACTGTTTTTGAAGAAATAGAACTAGAAATCCTATTTATTAAACTAGCATTGAAGTAAGGATTTTTATCATTCAATTCACTAAAAATACTCTTCCACCTTGATTTTTTTGAGCCTACAATCCTTTCTTTTATAGTATTTTCAGCATTTGAAAGAGCATCATTATATTGAGTCAATTCAGACTCCAATCTCTTTACTTCACTTTTATTTAATGCTATTTTCGACATTAAATCTTTTTGATCATCAATAAGAACAATTGCTTCAAATCTTTCATTTTCTATAAAAGTTACTTTTTCATTTTGAAATTCTTCATTGTATACAAATATAGTTTCTTTATCGCTATCAGTAATATTTACCGTGTTACACACTCTATTTTTTTCATTAATAAGGGTAATATCCTCACTTATATTTCTTAAACTAGAAATAGATTTAGAAATAGTACTTTTCCCTGTCCCATTTCTTCCAAATATAATCATACTTCTGAGTAATTCAGTATCCGGATTACTTTCTATTTTCAACCAATTCAGTTCTATTTTTCTATAAGGTAAGTAGTCTTTTTCAATAGTTATCTTTGTAAAATCTTGCATATATTACTCCTTCACAACCAAATTTCTTAGTTTTTAAAAACAGGCTCCTCACCCATCCCTTCAAATATATTTTTTCTTAATTTATTCACCTCGTACACTATATAATAAAGAGGACTTACTTTCTACATGAAAAATATAGCCTAAATTTTCAAAAAATACAAACCCCTATATACATTATAACATAATATATAAACTCCCGACAATCTCTTTCTTTCCGAAAAATTTATATTTTCCCGAAAGAAATAAAATAAATGCCAGCATTACCTGTCTTAAACCTGTAACATAACTTTGGTATAATAGAAATGAAGGTAAGCAGATAAAAAGATTTATCACATTACTTTTAGTGTCTCTATTTACAATTCTATTAATTGCCTGTTCTAACCAATCAAGCAATTCTTTAGATGGCGAATACTACTGGATAAACGAGAGTAGAAATGAAGTTGCCTTTACCATTTCAGGTAACAAAGGAAATATAAATAAAGGGGAGGCTGATGCCTTTACAATTGATAAAGATAGTTCAACAATCGAACTGACTCGTTCTAATATCATAAACCGAAAAGAGAATTATACCTTCAAGAATGGCGTATTCACTGTAGATATTTCAGGAACGAAGCAGGACTATTACAAAAAGGATAGTGAAGCATATAAAGAAGCTATAAAGAAATACGGCAACAAGTAAAACTCTCAAACTATTCGTTGTTCTTTATACAATAAAAACGCTGATTTAAGCGTTTTTTGTTAGCCTATTAACAGAGGAAAATTGGGCATAATTTATTTTTAGTGCTTTTCAGGCTATATTTTGATCATTTGAGGAAATCAACATTATTTTTGAACATTTATCTGATAAGATAAGAGTATGAAAAATTTAAAAGAAGATAACATTCAAAAATCCTTATGGCATATCAAACGGCATTGCGAAAATATAGAAAAAAATACTAATGATAGTGAAAGAAAAATCGAACTCTTCCACCTTAAGGAAAGTATTGAGATACTAAAACGAATTTTAAACGATGAAAAACCCTATCCGAATTTGGACAGGGAGGAAGTGTTCTAGAAAAGTATATCGTAAAAATCTCTCAAAACTTACTTTAAATAGAGATGACTATATAAAACTGTGATAGATAAAGTATATAACTATGTATAATTTAGAAATAAATCATACTAATCAAGCCATTATAACAGAATAAAATAATAGCTACCAAAATTCTATTTGGTAGCTTTATTTACTCTTTATCAAACTCTAACAGTTACTCTCTACCGATTTCATATGTATCATATCATTACTGTTAAAAATTAATCTACTATTAATTTGGGATTGTCATCATGTGAAAAAATAGATAAGAAGTAGAATGAATTGCAAATTTAACATACTCATGTTATAGCAAAAAACGTTTCTACCAAGTTTTTATTTTAAAACATTTTAAAAACGAATAATTCTACTTGGATTCACTCATCAATTATGTTAAAATAAGGATGTAAAAGGATGTAAAAAATGAGATATATTGGATCAAAAAAAACACTACTAATAGAAATTAAAAAAATGGTTGATAAACATACAAAGGGTTCTGAAGAAATCTTCCTAGATCTTTTTGCAGGAACCAACTCTGTCGGTAATTACTTTAAACAATTTTACACAGTATATTCCAATGACTTACTGTTTTTTAGTTATGTGAATGCTAAAGCAACTATTGAAAACAATTTAAAACCTTCATTTTCAAAACTTGTTTCTACTGGCATTCAATCACCTATGAATTATTTACAAAATCTAGAGACTAAAAATGATGTCCAAGGTTATTATGAAACTGCATATTCGCCTTCAGGAAATGCAAACTACTTAACAGTTAAAAATGCAAAAAAACTAGATGTCATTCGTGCTCAGATCGATGATTGGAAACACCAAGAAATGATTTCAGAATATGAATATTATTACCTACTATCTTCTCTAATTGAGTCACTACCTTTTATTAGTAATACTACTGGTACTTATGGTGCTTTTTTGAAACATTGGGATAAAAGAGCTTTAAATGACTTAGAATTACAAGATTTTACTATTTTCGATAACAAGAAGAAAAATAAAGCTTTCAACGAAGATGCTAATACTTTAATTAAGCGAATAAAAGCTGATATTGTCTATATTGATACTCCATATAATTCAAGACAATATGCTTCTAATTATCACTTATTAGAAAATGTTGCAAGAAATAATCAGCCAATACTCAAAGGAGTAACGAAAATTTTTGACTGGAAGAATCTTAAAAGTGATTATGCCACTAAAAATAAAGCTTTAGATGCCATGGAAGATCTTATAAAAAATATTGATGCTACGCATATCATTTTAAGCTACAATAATGAAGGTATTATTCCAGAAGAAGCATTGACAGATTTATTGATTCGCAATTCAATTGATGGTACAGTAGACATCAAAAAAATCCCATATCGTAAATACCAGTCAAAAAAAGCATCAAAAATAAAAGAAGTTTACGAATTACTTTTCTACATTCGAAAAAAACCATTCACTAATAGTCAAAAAAATAAATCTAACAATAAAATAACAGTAAGTTCTACAAAAAAATATATTAAAAGTCCACTAAATTATATTGGGGGGAAATATAAATTACTAAAACAAATTCTTCCTCTTTTTCCATCAGATATCGGTACTTTTGTTGATATCTTTAGCGGTGGAGCAAATGTAGGTATTAATGTAAGTGCCAACAAACATATTTTCAACGATATGAATAATCGTATCAACGAAATGTTTAGGTATTTCCAAGAACAAGATCCTGTAGAATTGGTTCATAAAATTGAACAACGAATAGGGGACTGGGATTTAAGCAAAACAAATGAAGAAGCGTTCCTTGCATTTAGAAAACAATATAATGTTAATCCAAACCCTTTAGACTTATATATTCTTTCTTCTTTCAGCTATAATTACCAATTTAGATTTAATAATTCTATGGAATATAATAATCCATTTGGCAGAAGCAGAAGTCACTTTAGTGAGAATATGAAAAATAACTTACTAAATTTTGTTACTAAACTTCAGACATTAGATGCTACTTTTACTGATTTCTTTTTTTCCGAATTTGATTTTTCACAATTAACAAGTAAAGATTTTGTATATTTGGATCCACCATACCTGATTACTACTGGTAGCTATAACGATGGTAAACGTGGTTTTTCTGACTGGGGAGAAAAACAAGAAAAAGAGATGTATAAACTAATGAAAAACCTATCTAGTAGAAATATAAAATTTGCATTAAGTAATGTTATTATCCATAAAGGAAAGCACAATAAATCCCTAGAGGATTTTATTGAAGAAGAGAATCTTTTTGTAAAGCATCTCAATTTTAACTACAAAAATTCTTCATATAATACTTCCAAAAAAGAAAGTCTTGAAGTACTTATAACAAATTATAAAACAGAGGACTGAGTTTAGTTCTCTGTTTTTGGTTTTATACTAATACTCTTCGAAAATTAAAATTATACTTTATCAGCGTCGCCTTGCCGTACTCCAGTACTGTCTTCGGTTAGCTTTCTTGTTTTCTTTTTGATTTTCATTGAGTATTACTTTTTCAAGTAGTTGAGCAACTCTTCTAAAGGGTGCATCTCGTAGTCATAGGCAAAGTAATTCCAACCATATCCATGATTTTCTGGCGAGTGTAATTGTTCCAACTCATCAGCTCTAATATAGCCGTAAAATTCCATTTGGTCCTTTCCAGCATTGTAATAAGTACCAACATATACATCCTTTGGACGTTCACGAAACTGTGTAACCATTTCTAAAGTTCTTGTATGATATGATTTTGTACGTGTTTTCACATCAATCTTGTAACCTTTAACTAAGAAATCATACTCATCAGCTTGGTCTGGACCTGTATAGTCTTCTATAAAAGCAATACCATTATCAAGCAAAAGTTTTTTAAACGCTTTCTCACCCAACTTCCCTAAGTACATGTATTTTGAGGCTTCATCTGCACCACCATCATG
This sequence comes from Streptococcus mitis, assembly GCA_965245755.1. Lineage (GTDB taxonomy): Bacteria > Bacillota > Bacilli > Lactobacillales > Streptococcaceae > Streptococcus > Streptococcus mitis_DY. Next base: position 100,172 of record CBDFAU010000003.1, read on the forward strand.
AAAATCATGCCCTCTAGAAGTGTAATCATGTGATTCCTCAGCATAATTTTTTGCTTCTTCTTTCATCCAGTCTTCAATTTTAACAATTATCATTTCACACCTCATCAAATAGAATCTCTTTATTATTAAACATTAAATATAATTCTTTGGCATCAAATTGGCCTTTTGCTACTAAATCAGCTCCAAGTAATAGTTGTTCAACATTTAAAGCACCACCAAGTGTTTGGGTTTCATTCGCTGTATATTCAAGTTGTTCTTGAAATTTTCCAACAAACTTACTAGATACCCACATGAAATAAAAAGAGTTCTCTGGAATTGAATCAGGATAATCTTTCCACCATTCTATTGGATTTCTGTTCAGATCCCTTCTTTTATTGTCTTCAATGTATCGTATCATTTCATCAGCCTGGTTGATATTCTTAGAGTATCCTTCTCCGTAAGCTTTAGTATCTACAATTACTCCGAATTCATCCGTGTATATCAACCCATCAGGTTTACGTCCCCCACCTAATAATTTAGCATTAATTTTATAAACGTTTCTGAATAGATCCATCGTCACAATTTCAAAGTCACGATTTCTTTTACCATCAAATGCAATATCTAACAATTCCAAGTACTTCATCGGTAAATTTGTTAACTTCAAAAATTTAGAACGTAGTTTTTCTGATTGCTCATTCTTCAATTCGTTGGTAATCTCTAAGTCTGGTATCGAGAAGTCTGAAATAGTGTCTTTTAGGATCACATTTTTACTGTCAAAATCAATACACAACCCGAAATAAACTAAACCTTGAATATCAGATTCAATTACTTCTTTCTCATCAGTAAACCCTTTTTGATTCAACTTAGAGAGTAAACTTGAAAATGAATTTGTTTCTTGTAAAAACTTCAAGATATATGCCCGTCTAGTTCTTACATAATCTCTGTTTTCACAGTTTGTTGCAAGAAATTCCCACATTAGAAATTTAATGTGTTTACTATTTTTTGAACTTCCTTCAGCTTGTCGTAAAGCATGTAAACCGCGTCCATTTATTTTATATCCTTGGAATCCATTAGTGCTACCATCGGAATAAGTTCGCTTTACTGTTTGAGCGTCTAATAAGCCAATATTTTTTAACCAATTACAAATTTGACGAGCATACTTATCACTACTTCCTTCAACATCTGACTTGATTATTTTCTTCTCCGAATCAGTTGCATCACCAAGCCAATCAAACATCAATTCCTCATCATAAGAGGTAAAACCACGTTCACCGCGAAAACCAAGACGTTCACCTAAATAGAATTTAGTACAATATCCTTTATTTTCTGCCAATAATCGTAAAACTTGTGTAGCCGGTGGATATGCTAATAAAGCTTCTTGCAATACTTTTTTCTCTTCAATGGAATCATCTGCAGTTTGCACAAACGCAAGTCCCTTGGGAGTAATTGAAAAAGTATCACTTTCTCTATCAGCTGAAACAAAGTTCAAACTAACAGCCCAACGTAAAAAGCCATCTGCTGTCCAATTATCAGTCCAAGTTTTTCCTGTACGTTTAAATCCTTGAGGCAAGATACTAATTTGAATAAGAGCATCTGCAATAGCATCAGATCTCTTTTTAGGCGACTTCCCTGAACTATCTCTAGAGGTACCAACAAGTTCAGTATATGAAAAGACCGTTTCACCCTTGCTCATTTTATCTTGCAACTTATCCCGCACGTCAGCAAAGTAAATCGAAGTGAGTAAATTATCTCTCAAATCAATGTAATGATCAGAATTTTTATCAAAAATTTTAACAACCTTCTTTAAATTGCTAAAAGATGATGGGTTCTGAATCCAGCCATATGTTCTAGTTTTCATATAGAATCCTCCATTCTCATTATAGTTATTATACCATCCATTATAGAAATTTACTGATATCAGTATGATTACATGGATACGTTTTGATAGGATAATACCTAACCAAAGGAGATATCTAATTGTCACAAAAATTTACAAAAAAATTCAATAAAAGTATCGTTCAAATGTATTAGTCTGGAAAACCTTTTTCAGAACCAGTAAAAGAGTATGGCATTGAGAAACAGAGCGTTTATAAATGATTTAAACTTTTTTGTCTGGATATAAAAAGGGAGGTCATAAGAACCTCTAACGTTAGATTTTCCAAAAATTTTCTTGGACATAGGAAAAGATTCTAGTATAAGACCTAATGAATTATCTACTCGACTCATAACGCATAGGGGGTATGGCTGCAATCCTCTCTACACATTCAATACTAGGGTAGAAAGATTTCATATCAATAAAGCAATATTACTTTAAGGAACTCTCGAATAATCAAAGTACTCCATAGTCTAGTACTCCAAAGGCATGAAGCTCCCTACAATCAGACCAACAACACGAGGTTCATCTTCGTAAGGAGCAATTATGTCCTTATATTTGGGATTGATAGAAACTAATCGTAAGCCATCTTCCTCACGATAAATACGCTTGATATAGATCTTACCATTCCAAACAACTGCATAAACAGCTCCATCATAATCAAAACCTGTTTCTCGAATCAAGGCTACCGAACCATTTTTATAGTTAGGTTCCATAGAGTCACCAGATACCCAAGAAGCAAAGTCGTGAGCTAGTTCTTCAGTAAAATAGACTGTATCATAGTTCTTATCATCGTATACAGCAGATCCAATACCGGCAGACATTTCTTCGTAAACACGGTATGAAATACGTTTTCCTGCGATAGAAACAACTTTTCTCTGCTCATTATCTACTAGAGCTCTGACATAGTGAGTTGCCTTCTCTTTGTTTTCGGGAGACAGGATATTATAATAACGCACAATATCAATCTCAGTAAAATAGCCTTTAGGAACATTCAATAGTTTCTCTAACAAGGCAACCTTTTCAGCAGACGGTTCTTTTACCCCACGTTCCCAATTTGATACTGCTGGAATAGAAATGCCTAACTTATCTGCTAAATCAAACTGTGTCATCTTTAATTCTTTACGCCTTGCTTTTAATTTTTCTGGTTGATACATAACCTCACCTCACATCAATAACAATTTAAACTCTGCTTTCTTTTTGGCTTGTTCATCGGATACCTTGTTCGTATCCCATGCGTAAGCAATACGTTTTCCTTTGTTGTATAGCAACCAAACCTTGACATATCTTGCTTGCTTTGTAATCTCTGCCCACAAATCTTGATTCAATAGCTCAGACACTTCCTCACTGGTTACAAAGCCACTCTTGCTCAATTTCTGAATAACTATATCAACAGGAGAGTCTTGGTACTGATTATAATCATCCGCTATCTGTTCCTTTATCTTATGAAAGCAATGATGAATTGTAGCGTTTTGACCATCAATGTACTCATCTACAGCTTTTCTGATTTCCAGTTCCACTCCAATATGATATTCCCTCAACAAATCAATAAGACGATAAGTAAGAGCTTCTTTGGACACTTCTAAAGAAGACTGAACCTCTTCAAATGTATGACAACCATAATAGATTTTAGAAAGCAGGACAATATCGGGCATAAGGATAAATGCCGAAAAGATATTGGCTTCCCGTTCAATCTTACTATCCTGATTATCTACTGATTCAGCAAAATATCCACCTTCATGTTTTAAAAGAAAATGCCCTAACTCGTGGCAAAGCGTGAAATTTTGTTTCGTAACAGGATTTTCCTGTTCATAAGATATACTGACACCCAATTCATCAATTACTGTCAGCCCCTCTATCTTTCGACCTGAAAAGTGGTGGGGTAGCACCATAATTTCATTTTCACTCACATAATAATCAAAGAAAAAGCGAAAGGTGTACTTCAATAAAGGAATATCTTAAATCTTCATCAATCTATAAAGTAGTTGTTTAGCTCTTTCTTGAACATCTACATACAAATCTTCCAACCTGTACCTCCTTTTTTCTTTGGAAATACAAAATTTAACCAAATTGGTTAAAATTATTATATAAAAAAAGTAGACGAATGTCTACTTAAAGAAAAAAGATTAGTCCAGTTATGATGTGTTGACAGAATATTTTATGATTAATATCGTTATTTCCCATTTTGACAAACTAAAAGTTTTCTTTAAACTCTTTAGCTTGTGTTCTTTTTTCGTTAATCAAATTTATTAAAACCATATAAACTTGATCTTCCATTTCTAAAAGAGAGTGCAAAAGTAGACTTTTCAAAAATTCAGTTGAGATTCTTTCATTTTCACTTAGTTCTTGTGTATCAGCAATTGATTTAAAATACACTATCATATCACTTTTTGAAAAAGTTTGATTAAACTTAGCTAAGGTATCAATCATACTATTTAATACAGATATTCTTGCAATTTCTGAATAAGACTCGTTTAATTTATAAACTTCTTCGTAAAAAAATTTCAACTTTTGATATTGTAAATGTGTGATATCTAATTCTGACTCTGATTTTAAAAAAATATTTGTCACTAAATCCGACGATTTTACATAAATCTTGCAACTTAAATATTTTGATAAATTTATATAATTGAAGTAAGGATTTATTACACCTTGATTCTCTTGTGTTCCCACGGTTGTACTTTTTGAATGATTACATCTATAGCAAGTTGGTACTAAATTTAAAGGGGTCACAGCAAACTGTGGATATTTCGATTCTGGTAATATATGATCAAGAGTATGTGAAGCATATCCCCACTCGGCATCACAAATCGGACAACTTCTAGGAGTTAATTTATATAATTCTCTTCTAAATTTTGAGTTTTTATCATAAAACTTTTTATATAATCCCTTCATCACAACTTTGTCTATTCCATTTACATTGTCCAACATAGAAGAACTACTTAAATTATGAAGATTATCACCATATTCAATATATTTATTTTCATAATCACAAAAAATAGGTAATAACTTATTCTTATTATGCACCTGTAAAATTATTGCTCCGTTATTCGATGGATTCTTTTGCATATAACGCAATGCCTCACACAAAACCTCATTAACTCCAAAATTTGGTTCATTATTAATCTTTTGCACTCTTAGCCTCTTCAATCTGTCTAATTAATAGAGCCTCACTCCCCAAAATTCCTTCAATACTTTCAAAATTAAATTCTGAATCCGCAACCGCATCTATTATGTATTTATAAAAACCAGTGTTCCTTAAATCCATACCGAAAATTGTATCGTTTATAAAACTACTATTTTCTCCAAAAGTTTTAAAATTAATTTTTTCAAGGATATTTCTGTTTTCAATATCATCATTCCGTTGCACATACCATACATTTGTATGAGGAATTTCCTGTAAAACAATTGCAGAATGTGTAGCAAAAAGGCACACTCCATTTTTTTCTTCAACAATTTCATCTATAGCCCTAATATATGCTTTTAACAATGGTGGATGTAAAAACAATTCTGGTTCGTCAATAATCACCAATGTCCTCTCCGAAACATTAGTGATTAAGTTCAATAGATTCAATAATATGATTTTTTGACCTGAACTCAGTCTCTTAATACTATCTAAGGGGGGCACCTGCTCATCGACTAATTCATTAAGTGTTGAAAACCAATAATCAAATTCAAATTTTTGCAAAATATCTTTTAGTTGCGTTCGATATCTTTTTCCAGCTTCTTTAAACAAATTAAATATATTTTCCGCAATTTTATCACTTAAATCCGAATTAATACTATAATCTAATCCAATAAAATTGTAATATTCGCTATTTTCTCTAGTTTCTGGGGGGAAATCTGAATCAAATGGACTATATGATATAAATATCAAATTTCTAAACTGTTCTGCAAGGTTTTCATTAGTTGATTTTTCAGAAAGATATATTTTCGTAACTTCTTTCAATAATTGGGTTTTACCAGAACCATTCCTCCCTACAATTGTGTATAAAGACGATGGGAAAAAATCATCTGGATTGATATTAAAATTTATTAATTCTTGATCATCCTCGTCCTTAAAACTTACTTGATATTCTTCTTTGTAGCCTCCGCCCAACGTCATCCGATGAAATTGATCTTTTACTTCATTATAATTATTATCTCTAAAAAAAGAATCTCTAATCAGGTCTTTCCGCCCAAAAGATCCCATTTGTACATAGTTAGGAGTTTGATATAAGGAATTCAGTTCTGATGTATCATATGCTAAATCTCCAAGTAACATATAAAATTTTTTTCTATCTTCCTCATAAAAAATATCATTAATAAATCTATAATACTCGATATTTCCTAATGAAATGACTTTTAAAGTAATTGTGCCAGCTTTTAACCCTTCAAAAAGAATCGACTCAGTATTGCTGTATGGATAGTAGCTTACATTAATTGATCCCAAATAATTTATCTTGTTATCAAAATAAGCTACAACTTGATATGAAGTCCTAAACCCAAAATCATTCCAGTTATTTTTTGCAAAATAGAAGCCCTCCATGCTATCGATACTAAAATCACTATCGACCATAGGCCAGCTTCTTGTAAAAAAATTAACCTTACTATATTCTTTTCTGTCCAATTTCAATATCCTTATTTAAACCAATTAATTTCTCTATGCTATATTCTTTAATTATAAACAATAATATGAACCTAAAAAAGATTCTATAAAATACAAATGTTAGATTATCAGCCTTTGTCGCACGTACGACATTTCCTTGTCAAATATGATAAATCTTCTATATACAACTCTAAGCACTCTTTTCAAATCGGTCCCCTATCATACCTTTAGTTTAATATACTCTTTTAAAGAGATTCTCAGATTAGTTAGTCCTTACTAAAATGTTTTTTCCGTTCTTCCATAAAAGCAATCAGTTCTTTCCGAAAAATTACTTTTTCATCATCAGTAAGACCTTCTGAGTTTTTACGGAATAGAATTTCAATATCTTCTAATTCTTTATTGGTGATTTCTTCTTCAGAATTACCAACCAAATAATCAATTGTAACATTTAAGACCTGAGCAAGCTTGACAAGATTTTCTTGCGTTGGTTTTTTAGTTCCACGTTCCCATGAAGCATATGCCTGCTGGGAAATATTTAGTTTTTCAGCTATTTGAGCTTGTGTTAATTTTACTTGTTTCCTTAGTATTTTCAAGCGTTCTGCGAATTCCATATGTGACCTCAAAAAAATATTTTAAATTTTTGCAGAAAACCGTTGACAATAACAACTAATGGTTATTTAATGTAATAAACAACTAATAGTTGTATATCGATTGAAAATAATAACCTTATCTTCAAGGCTAAATCACGATCATTGACAATTAAATAAAAAGTGCGTCTGACAACCAGAGGACTGATTGCCAAAACTACACTAAACTTCGTACCTTTATTGTAAACGTTTTGGAAAGAAAAGTCAAGTCTGTTTGATGGTTGAAGTGAAGATTTAAAACATTTTTTGTGGACTTCCACGCATTTCGGACTTTCGCGCTTTTCCGAATAGTAAAGTGAACTGGCTTCGCCAAAGGGCGTAAGAGAATCTTAAGGGTATGACAATGACTACCTGATGAGATTGGCTGGGCAAGCGATAGTAATTGATACAATGCACCTTGCTAAACGTTGCCACCGTGAAGGAAGAATCCTTCAACCAAATAACTTTTTTCTACTGCTGTCTATCTAATTTACTAGATAGATTTACTCAAGCTGCTAAGTCTTCAAAATTTCTTAGTAGCTTTTTACTTAAACAATAAAGGAGAAAACTATGACTAACTTTTTTCGCACTACAATGTAAACGACTTTACAATAATTACCTCTTCACTTATAGAATGTTTCGTTCATCTGAGAAGCTAAAAGCTCAACTTTATTCTCAAACTCTAAGTGATTTAAACACAATAGCTAAGAAATCAATAGCTACTGGATTTCCTCAAAGTGAAGTACAATTTTATACTAGAATGTTTAAACGTAAACTATCTATTCATTATTACTCAAGAGTGAGGCAATTAGCTTAGCTCTTTTTATTTTACAATCAGAAAGGAAAATACTTATGATCCCAGAAACACTAAAAATGAAACCAGAATTTATCGGCCCAACTTACTATGAAAAATTGGGAAATGCCCCACGCTTTATCTTTGGTAAAGAAGGAAAGCACCAAAGACATATTCTAAATAGTGAAACTCATGGTGCCTTCCACGTTATTACACCGGCTTCTACAACAGTCTTTCCAGAAGATGCTCTTGTTGAAGCAGTTAACCCTATTTTCTTATCGGATACTTCACTGAATGGAAATTCTGCCGCACCTGCACTCAACGTTTTTGCTGAGAAGCTAGTACTCAAAAAATAACAAAATAAAGGAGAAAATAAAATAGCTAAAACTGGATTAAACTATGGAATCTATAAAGCATCGACACATAGCGATACAAGTACAACTCAGATTTATGTCAATACTTCGAATGTAGTTCCTATAGCAGTTGGTGAATTTGCTTTAAAGTCTCTAAAACAATAAGGTAAAAATAAGGTGAACTTTGAGGTAAACTTTTTAAAAAAACACGAAAAAAGCACCCATGAGGTAAACTCTTGAGTGCTTTGAAACGTTGATATAATCGTATTGATTAACGTTTTGAGGCAACTGACTTCGTCATGTTGCAGCCACATTTGTAAGCGACTAAAGTCGCAACAACTGTGTCAATTGCACCAATTTAGTAAGAAAGTACAAAAAGAACACCTCGAAAGGTGCTCTTTGTAAGTATAGTAATTCTTTCGAATTAACGTTTACTAAATTGTGAAGCTTTACGAGCTTTCTTAAGACCTGGTTTCTTACGTTCAACTTTACGTGAGTCACGTGTAAGAAGTCCTGCACGTTTCAATGAATCGCGGAAGTCTGGGTCTACTTGAAGAAGGGCACGAGCGATACCGTGACGGATAGCTCCTGATTGACCAGCGTATCCACCACCTACAACGTTAACGAAAACGTCGTATGAACCTGCAGTTGAAGTAACTGCGAATGGTTGGTTGATTACAAGACGAAGGTCAGCGTGTGGGATGTACTCTTCAACATCTTTTTTGTTAACAGTGATTTTACCAGTTCCTGGAACAAGGCGAACGCGTGCAACAGCGTTTTTACGACGTCCAGTACCTGCATATTGTGCTTGTGACATACTTTATTGTTCCTTTCCTTAGATAAGTCCTGAAATATCAAGAACTTCTGGTTGTTGTGCAGCGTGAGTGTGCTCAGCTCCAACAAATACTTTCAACTTCATACCTTGAGCGCGTCCAAGTGTATTGTGTGGAAGCATACCTTTAACTGATTTCTCGATCAAACGTACTGCATTTTTAGAACGAAGTTCACCTGCAGAGATTTGTTTCAATCCACCTGGGTGGTTTGAGTGAGTGTAGTAGATTTTATCAGTTGCTTTTTTACCAGTCAATTTAACTTTTTCAGCATTGATAACAATCACAAAGTCACCTGTATCAGTGTGTGGTGTAAATGTTGGTTTGTTTTTTCCGCGAAGTACGCTAGCAACTACTGCAGAAAGACGTCCAAGTGGTACATCAGTTGCGTCAACTACGTACCATTTACGTTCAACTTGGCCTGGTTTAGCCATAAATGTTGTTTTGTTCATGATTTCTCCTATATATAGTTCGATTTTTGTTTACGGTGATGGGTGTTCCTTCCCATCGAAAAGTATTTGGAAGGTTCCGGGGCCTTTCAAATGGGGTAAACAATACCGCCTACTATAATACCAAATTTCACCCCTAAAAGTCAATAGATATGAAAAATATTTTTCTGAATTCCACTCTTTTTATCTCTAAAAAAACCTCGCTTTCGCGAGGCTCTTCTATTTATAAGATAAGGCACGTTTAAAGGTTTTCCAAGGACCTAAATCATCTGTTTGCAGAACGAGACTAGCATACATACGCCCGATAAAGACCGTTGCTACTACTGCAAAAGCAACCGTAATCGCAAGCGAAATCCAAGCTTCTAACCCATTTGCATAACCATTAATAGCTCTAAATGGCATGAAGAAAGTCGAAATAAAGGGAATATAAGAACCGATCTTCAAGATGAGATTGTCACCAGCTGCACCTAGAGCTGTCACTCCAAAAAAACCACCTATAATCAAAATCATCAAAGGCGACAAGGCTTTTCCTGAGTCCTCAGGACGAGAAACCATAGAACCTAGGAAGGCTGCTAAAACAACGTACATAAAGAGGCTAACCAAGACAAACAATAAGGTGTTGAGCGAGAAAGCTTCTCCTATATGGTTTAAAATACCAGATTGTGCCAAGATTGGTAGGTCTTTAAAGAGAAGAATGGCAGCAAGTCCACCCACGACGTAAATGCCAATATGAGTCAAAATCACAAGAAGCAGAGCCAGCATGCGAGCGTAGAAATAATGACTAGCTCGGATACTAGAGAAGACCACCTCCATAATTTTGGTTCCTTTCTCGCTAGCCACTTCCTGAGCAGTGACACTAGCATAGGTAATCAAAATCATATAAAGGAAGAAACCAAGCCCTGCGGCCGCAAAGGTTTGAATCATTTTTTTATTTTCCTTGGATTCATCAATTTTCTCCGTAAAGTTAACTGTTTGTTCCAAGCGTTTTTCCTGTTCTTGTGACAAATTGGCTGCCGAACGATTGAGTTGGTATTGCAGTTCGTTGAGCTTATTGGTTACTACTAGCTTGATGCCTGCTTCAAGAGAAGTTTCACCATGATAGACGGCCTTGAGGACGCTGTCCTCTTGGTCAATGGTTAGGTAACCCTTGATTTTCTCATCTTTGATAGCAGCTTGGGCACTGGCTTCATCCTGATAATCAAAGTTGATACCGTTGGTACCCTTAAGCCCATCTTCCACAGATGGCACAGTTGTTACTACTGCTATCTTACTATTCTTAGCCATAGAAGACCCTTGGAGATAGCCAATTCCCCCAGATAGACCGATAAACAAGAATGGTGAAATCACCATAAAGAAGAAACTCCACGATTTGACATGTCGAAGATAGGTTTCCTTCATTACAACCCACATATTTCTCATACTTCCACCCCTGATTCTAGTTTAAAGATTTCATCAATTGTTGGCGCTTGTTGATCAAAGGTTGCGATATATTGCCCCTGAGTCAAGATTGGGAAAAGTTCCCTTCCAGCGCTCTCATCCTCTAAGATCAATTTCCAACTGCCTTGTTTGGTCAAACTCACCTGTTTGACATGAGGAAGGTTTTCCAATTCTTCCTTGCTTCGTTCACTTGAAACAAAGAGACGCGTTTTCCCGTATTGATTGCGGACATCCTGAACTGGCCCATGCAAGACCACACGACCATCTCGAATCATGAGAATATCGTCACAAAGTTCCTCAACATTGGTCATGACATGGTCAGAAAAGATAATGGTTGCCCCACGTTCTTTTTCTTGAAAAATGACTTGCTTGAGCAATTCTGTATTGACTGGGTCCAAGCCACTGAAAGGCTCATCCAAGATAATCAAGTCTGGTTCATGAATCAGAGTAATAATGAGCTGAATCTTCTGCTGATTTCCTTTTGACAGACTCTTGATTTTATCAGTCAGCTTCCCTTTCACTTCCAACCTCTTCATCCATTGAGGGAGTTTTTCCTTGATTTCTTTGGCATCCATGCCCTTTAGAGTCGCCAAGTAGCGAACTTGTTCAAGGACTGTCAATTTAGGCATGAGACTGCGTTCTTCAGGTAGATAGCCAATCCGAGCGTAGGTCTCCTGACGAATATCCTGACCATCCAGACTGATTTCTCCTTGGTATTCTAAAAACTTCAAAATACTGTGGAAAATCGTTGTCTTCCCAGCACCATTTTTCCCGACTAGTCCTAAAATACGACCTGGTCGTGCTTGAAAGTCAATACCAAACAAAACTTGCTTGGATCCAAAACTTTTCTCTAGACTTCTTACCTCTAGCATCTTTCACCTCCGAAATGTCTTGCACTCATTATACTCCTTTTTGATAGCCTTTACAATGATTTCTGTCCATTTTCATCATCCTCATTTTAGTAAAAAATCTTAGGGTACTTTGAGTTATGAGTACATTATACACTGGTAAACTCCAATTTATCTTCTCTGTTCCTCAACTGTCTATTTTTGATCCTGAATTGTTATTTGAAAAGCAAAAATCCACCCCGAAGGATGGATTGATACTTTAACGCACTTCTGCGTTCACTTTTTCTTCGAGAGACGCTTGGATTTTTTCCATATAGCGTGCGACTTCTTCGTCCGTTAAGCTGTCTTCTGGATTTTGGAAGGTCAAGCTATAAGCCATTGACTTCATACCAAGTCCTAATTTTTCGCCTGAGAAAACGTCAAAGAGTTTGATATCTGTCAAACGTTTCACACCGGCAGCTTGGATAGCGTCCACAACCTCTTGGTGAGTCACTTCTGCTTTAAGAAGGAGGGCAACGTCACGGCTGACTGCTGGGAATTTCGTGATTTCCACAAATGGAGTAGCAGGTTGAAGGGCAGCCTCGATGGCTGAAAGATTAAGCTCCGCTACATACGTTTCTGGAATATCGTAAGCCTTAGCAGTAACTGGATGCACTTGGCCAAGGAAACCAAGAACTTGGTCACCAAGTGAAATCACAGCTGTACGACCTGGGTGAAGACTAGCAATCTCAGCTGTTGCTGTAAAGGTCACTTCTAATCCCAAGCGAGTAAATAACGCTTCTAGGATTCCCTTAGCATAGAAGAAATCAACTGGAACTGCTACTGTTTGGAAATCTTTTTCAGCAACCAAGCCTGTCAAGGCAAAGGCAAAGCTGTTGATTTCATTTGGAAGTTCTTCTTTTGGATTACCTGTTTGTTCAAAGACTTTTCCAATCTCGTAAAGTGCCAAATTTTTGTTCTTACGAGCCACATTATAAGCAACTGTATCTAGGATACCTGAGATCATATTTTGACGGAGGACAGAACGATCCACTGTCATCGGCCACATAAGTTCCGTAAGGTTACTTGGTTGAGCTGTGAACTCAACTGCTTTTTCAGGAGTTGTTAGAGCGTAGGTAATGATTTCTGTCAAACCTGCCCCTTCAGCAATCGTACGAACTTGACGACGAAGTTTTTGTGTCGCAGTCAATTCACCAGCTGTTCCATCGTCTTTTGGAAGACTAGTTGGCAAGCGGTCATATCCATAGATACGAGCGATTTCTTCAAAGAGGTCTGCTTCAATGGTGATATCCCAACGACGACGTGGTACGCTGACTGTAAAGCTATCTGCATTTCCAGAAAGGCCAAAGCCGAGACGACGGAAGACATCTTCAACATCAGCGTAAGAAAGCTCAGTTCCAAGGACGCGGTTAACGTCTGCAAGTGTCGAAGAAACTTCCACATCAGAAGTGTCAAGTTCACCCGCTGAAACAATACCCTTGCGCACCGTCGCACCTGCAAGCTCAGCAATCATACTAGCTGCCGCATCAAGGGCTTCGTTAACAGTTGCCACGTTGATGCCTTTTTCAAAGCGAGAAGATGACTCAGAACGAAGATTCAAGCGACCGCTAGTCTTACGAATTGATTTGCTATTGAAAACTGCTGCTTCAAGGACAACGCGACTAGATTTTTCAGAGATTTCTGTTGCTTGACCGCCCATAACACCTGCAAGAGCTACTGGCTTGTCTGCGACAGTGATAACTAGGTCATTTGTTTCCAAGTCACGTTCTTCACCATCCAAAGTCACTAATTTTTCACCAGCACGCGCTTCACGCACACGGATGTCACTCCCTTCAAAGGTATCCAAGTCAAAGGCATGCATTGGTTGACCAAAGTAGAGCAGGATGTAGTTGGTCACATCCACTACGTTATTGATTGGACGGATACCTTCGTTCATGAGGAGGTTTTGCAACCATTGTGGACTTGGTGCGATGGTCACATTGTCCAAGATACGAGCGGCATAGTAAGGCGCCTTGTCTGTGTCAATGTTGACAGAAAGAGCATCTGCTGCAGATTCATTGGTTTCTGTTAAACTGAATTCTTTAAAGTTTACTGCCTTGTCATAGATGGCTGCCACTTCGTGAGCCACTCCACGCATAGAAAGGGCATCTGCACGGTTGGGTGTGATAGAAAGTTCGATGATTTCATCATCCAAGTCTAGATATGAGAAGACTTCATCCCCAGGAAGGGCATTTTCTGGCAATATTTGAATGCCATCTGCGAATTCCTTAGGTACAACTGAGTCAGAAATTCCCAATTCACCAAGTGAACAGATCATTCCAAGTGACTCCAAGCCACGGATTTTCCCTTTTTTGATTTTGTAATTGTCAGCGATGCGAGCTCCTGGAAGTGCCACCATGACCTTGATTCCAGCACGCACATTCGGTGCACCACAAACGATTTGACGGGCTTCTTCTTCGCCAACGTTAACCTGACAAACATGGAGGTGAGTTTCTGGCACATCTTCGCAAGACAAGACCTCACCGACGACAATTTTTGAGAGACCGGCAGCTGGTGATTCGACACCTTCTACCTCGATCCCTGTGGTTGACATTTTTTCAGCCAACTCTTGTGATGGCACATCAATGTCCACCAATTCTTTTAACCATTTATAAGATACAAGCATAATTTAGTTCTCCAGAATGACAGTTGCCACTCTAGTTCTTTTCCTTTCCTATCATTTCAATAGAAGAATCATCTTCTTACCTTAATTTCTTTTTCAGTAACCAATCTGTATCTACTTTTTGACCAACCATAAAATGATGTTGGCTAAATTTTTCAAAACCATATCGATTATAAAACGCTTGAGCTTTTGTATTATGCTCCCAAACACCTAACCAAGCCCAAGAAAAACTATTTTTTGTAGCAAGTTCCAGAGCGAATTCAAATAATTGCTTACCTAGTCCAAATCCTTGAAATTTTTGTAGCACATAGAGGCGTTGAATTTCAAAAGCGTCCTCTAATTCTCTCTCAGTTTGAGCACTTCCCCAGTTGACTTTGAGAAAACCAGCTATCTCCTCTTCATGCATAATGAAATAGGTTTCGGATTCTGGATTTTCCAACTCAGTTGACAAAACTCTCAGACTATAAGCCTCTTCAAAGTATTCCTGTAACTGCTCTTCTGTATTATCATGAGCAAATGTTTCACGAAAGGTTTGTTTGGCAATTTTGGCCAACACCCCAACATCTGCCAGTTCTACTTTTTTAATCATTATTTAAACTGTTCTGAGAAGCGGACATCTCCTTGGTAGAATCCACGGATATCGTTGATTCCGTAACGGAGCATAGCTACACGCTCTTGTCCAAGACCAAAGGCAAATCCAGAGTAGACCGTTGCATCAATTCCACTCATTTCGAGAACACGTGGGTGAACCATACCAGCACCCATGATTTCAATCCAACCAGTTTTCTTACATACGTTACATCCTTCACCACCACATTTGAAGCACGAAACATCCACCTCAACAGATGGTTCTGTGAATGGGAAGTAAGAGGGGCGCAAACGAATTTGACGCTCTTCGCCAAACATTTTTTGCACAATCAACTGAAGGGTTCCTTGAAGGTCTGCCATAGAAATGTTCTTCCCAACAACCAAACCTTCGATTTGGTGGAATTGGTGACTGTGGGTCGCATCGTCTGTGTCACGACGGAAGACACGCCCTGGTGAGATCATTTTCAAAGGGCCTTTAGAGAAATCA
The DNA here is from genome assembly GCA_965245755.1 of Streptococcus mitis. Taxonomy (GTDB): domain Bacteria; phylum Bacillota; class Bacilli; order Lactobacillales; family Streptococcaceae; genus Streptococcus; species Streptococcus mitis_DY. The sequence continues at coordinate 115,685 of CBDFAU010000003.1, forward strand.
TGAGCATCCATAGCACGCGCCTGCACAGGAGATGTATGAGTACGGAGCAAGATTTCTTCAGTGATATAGAATGTGTCCTGCATATCGCGGGCTGGATGATCTTTCGGAAGGTTCATACGTTCAAAGTTATAGTAGTCTTGCTCCACTTCAAAACCATCCACGACTTGGTAACCCATACCAATGAAAATATCTTCGATTTCTTCACTGGTTTGTGTCAAAACGTGGCGGTGACCCGTCGCAACAGGGCGACCTGGAAGTGTCACATCGATACTCTCGCTAGCCAGTTGAGCTGCGACTTTCTTTTCTTCCAATAGTTTAGCTGTTTCTTCAAAGGCTGCTGTCAAGACATCACGAGCTTCATTGACGTGTTTCCCGATAATCGGACGCATCTCAGCAGAGACATCTTTCATCCCTTTGAGGATTTCAGTAAGTGAACCCTTTTTCCCAAGGACAGAAACACGCAAATCTTGCATCTCTTTTTTATTTTCAGCAGTAATCTGCTTCAAGCTAGCCAGCGTTTCTTCACGAAGCGCTTTTAATTGTTCTTCAATAGTTGACATAATTCCTCCATCAGTCGCTTATCAGATAAAAAGAAAACCACATGCCAAAAACTCCACTCGGAGCGTTGACACGCGGTACCATCCGTTTTCATCTGACAAGTCAGACCTTCATTTCTAAATCCATGCGCAAGTGAATTCACCCAGCTTTCATATAGAGAGCTTGCAGTCACGGCTCTCCTCCCTGATATACTTCCCTTGAGTTACTAGTCTTGCAGATTTCTATTCAATTACTATATAGTTTATCAGATTTTTACCATTCTTGCAAGACCTATCTCACTTCTGCTTGCCTTTAAATCGCCATTGGAAGCGGAGCTTATCATAAAAGGGAAACTCGATAAACAAGACTCCCAAGCCCACACAGAGACTGGCAAGTACATCTGATGGGTAATGAACTCCCAGATAGACCCTTGATACCAACACACTGACTAGGTAGAGACCTAGAACGATTTGCACGATTTTTCTCCAGACTGGATTTTTAATCCGTTGACTGAGAATGACAATCAGAGAACCGACCATCAAGGTTACAGCCAGAGAATGGCCACTTGGAAAGGAAAATCCCTTCTCCTCAACTAAGTGTAAAATAGCTGGTCGTGGGCGCTGATAGATATTTTTAAAGGTCACGATTAAAAGACCTGCCAAAGCTAGATTTCCCAACATGAAGAAACTTTCTATCTTCCATCGCTTACGATAAAAGATAAAAGCTGTAATGACAACCCAAGTGATAATCACTGGGATATCAATCAAACGTGTAATAGCTCGAAAAAGAAGAGTCAAATAATCTGGCAGGTCTCCTCGAATGGCAGTCTGAATCGGTTGATCAAAACCGACCAACATTTCAGGGTAAAATTTGACCATATAGCCAAGAATAACGAAAAGTAAAAGGGCAAAACTGCCCTTCATTAAAAATGTTTGTTTATCTTTCATAATGTTTTAAGGTTGGTTTCAAGAGAACATACAACAACCAGAATGAAACGGAAAAGATTACACCCTCAATCAAGTTAAAAGGCAACACCATAGTCATTAGGTAGTTGGAAAGTCCCAAAATTTTTCCAATATCAAAGTTAGCAAACTTAGCGTACAAAGGAACAGCGTAAACATAGTTGAGAACCAACATAGCCACGGTTAAACCAATAGTCCCAGCTAGAGAACCTAGTAGGAAACGAAGGGTTGTCCGTTCCTTTTTCCAAATCAAAGCAAATACGATGACAAAAACTCCCAAAGCTACGATATTCATCGGCAAGCCAATGTAGGTATTCACTCCCTGGCTGTTAAGAAGCAGTTTCAAGAGTGAGCGAAGCAAGAGAACTCCTAGAGCAGCAGGCAAATCCATGACCACCAAGCCCACAAGGACTGGCAAGATACTAAATTCGATCTTGAGAAAGGATGCCGCTGGCAAGAGCGGAAAGTCAAAGTACATCAGCACAAATGAGATGGCTGATAAAATCGCAATGGTCGAAAGTCGACGTGTGTTTGTCATAACAGGTTCCTCCAATTTTCTATAAAATCAGAAGAAGTTAGAAAGGATTCCTCTATCTATTCTCACTTTTTATATCCCAAATCTTTCCTCTTACTCTATTAAAGAAAATTAAAGCAAGCGGTTACAGTTTAGCTATAAATCTATCAGAACAGACAAAGCTATTCTTTCGTCTTCTCCCATCCAGACTATACTGTCGGTTGTGGAATCGCACCACATCAGCTTGCGCTCGCGGACTTATTTGGCTAAGATATTTTAGATTTATCTAGGCGTTGCAGTCAAAGATAATACTTAAAGTATATCGAGACAAGACAACGACGAGAAAGCTAAAATAGATAGTCAAATTTACCGCCGGTCGGGAATCACACCCTGCCCTGAAGACTCTTTTATCATAACAAAAAACGCTTGCAAGCGCAAGCATTTTGTTCATTTTCATTTTTTATTTCAATTTATCCACTTCATAGGTATGAACAAGCTCAAGACCTGCAAAGTTCTGCTGGCGAAGAGCTTCGTAGACAATCATGCAGACGGTATTAGACACATTGAGACTGCGGACATGTTCATCATTCATAGGAATACGGAGAGCCTTTTCAGGATGTTCTCGCATAAAGTCCTCAGGTAAACCCTTGTCTTCACGTCCAAAGAGAAAATAATGGTCTTCGTTAGTCGATAAATCCACATCAGAATACACTTTCTCAGCAAATTTAGAAATCAGATAAAGTTTGCCCTTCATCTGAGACATGAAATCCTCCAAACTCTCGTAAAAATAAATTTCTAGCTTATCCCAATAATCCAATCCAGCTCGCTTCATCTTGCGGTCGTCAATAGGAAAGCCCATTGGCTTGATGATGTGGAGGGGAGAATTGGTCGCAGCGCAAGTACGCGCGATATTGCCTGTATTTTGTGGAATTTGTGGTTCAAATAATACAATGTGATTTGTCATGACTTGCTTCCTTTCACCATTGCAAAAAAATAGCCACACTGCCCGGAGTCAAGCTCAGCAAACAGCGTGGTTAAGGCATCGTTAACTTACCTCACAACAGGTTTGAAGTAAATCAGCGAAACTACTTTCTTAGTATAACACTTTCAGAATCATTGTCAATAGAAACGACTTGATTTTTTCAATTTTTTCAAGCTATTTCTTGGGGTTTCTAGGAGAAAATTCTTAAATATCTGCAAAAATTGCTTACTCTTTTATACCTATCTGTGGACTGGGAATGATGATATTATGACCTCGTTATTTCAAATACTGCTGTATGAAGCCACTCATTATGAATTTGTAAGTCATTTTCTATAACCCTACTAAAGATGAAGCCATTTTTTAAAAGCACTCTCTGAGAGGCCAGATTGTCCGTTGCCGTCCCTGCGATAATCCTATGTAAACCATAAATAGTAAAGGCCTTTTCTAAAACGAATTTAACCGCTTCGCTGGCATAACCTAAATTGCTAACATTTTCCCCAATCCTATACCCAAGCTCTGCTGTTTTTCGATTATTCTCTAAAACACTTAAATTAATTCTTCCAACCATAACGCCTTGCGAATCTCTGATAAGATACATGTAGACATCCCGATTCGTTTGTTCCGTTAACAATTCCCTCGTAATTTCTTTAAAACCTTCTAAATCAAAATAGTTAGCTGGTCTAGGAGATAAATTTCGTTCAAAATACTCTTGATTCTCTTTTTCAAAAAAATAGACGTCTAAACTATTTTCTTCAGACAACAGCTCTAAACTTATCATTGTAAATCATCTCCCGTCATTATATACATTCAAATTTTCTCATGTTTACACAAAGTGAAATTAACACGATTTAAATTAAGTACTTTTACTATTTTATATCGTCTCCACATTATGACACTGAACTTAGTTGAAAATGATTATATTTGAATAACTTTGATTTTGTAGTGTAAATTCTACTATAAAGTAGACAAACTAATTCATATTTTGTCAAAAAGTTTCAAGCATACAATTATTAACTTTATTTCTCATACAATCTATCAATAAAAAGTTATAGAATAATTTCTCTTTACTTATCTAATAAAAACTTTGACAATACTATTTCCAAGGGTTGTAAAATCGTCCCTGATTCTGCAAGATAAGTAGTAAACTAGTTACTAAAAACAAGGCTGCCAAGAGCAAGGTAAGATAGTCTCCTTTTCTCAAGGCTTGATAACTATACCAAGTGCGTTTTTTCTCTTTCCCAAAGCGCCGAAGCTCCATAGCTGTAGCTATAGTATCAATGCGTTCTAGCGAGCTAAAAATCAAGGGCGTAATAATGCGCAGATTGCCTTTGATTCGTTGCATGAGAGAAGCTTTCTTAGATAATTCCATCCCACGCGCCTCCTGAGACATCTTGATAGTAAAGAATTCTTCCTGCAAATCTGGAATATAGCGCAAGGTCAGGCTGACAGAATAGGCAATCTTATAAGGCACACCGATTTGATTTAAACTGGAAGCAAACTGACTAGGATGGGTTGTCATCAAAAAGATAATAGCCAGAGGAATGGTGCAAAGATACTTAATGGCCAGATTTAGCAGATAAAAGAGCTCTTGGCTGGTCAGAGTGTAGGCACCGATTCCCTGCCAAATCACACTTCTCTCTCCGTAAAGTCCCACCCCATACTCGGGAGAAAAGAGATAAACCATCAAGACGTTTAAAACGGCAAATACCGTCGCAAAAACGGCTACAAAGGAAACATCTTTAAAACGGATTTCTGACAAATAGAGGAGAAAGACCGAAAAGATAGCAATCAGAACAAGCAGTCTGGTATCATAGCTAATCATGGCCGCCAATGATACCAGAATGAAAAAGAGGAGTTTCCCAGCTCCTGACAAGCGATGAATCACAGTATCTCTATACTGGTAACCGATTAATTTTGCTTGCATCCTTCTCTCCTTTCTTTGTAAAATGCCGTTAAAGCAAGTGGATCCACGTCTAGTTTCTTGGCCAAATTAAAGATTGAAGTTTCTTTTAGGTTGGCTTTTACTAACAGCTCAGGATTGCTCAACAGACTAGCTGGATCAGTATCAGCAATCAATTCCCCATCCACTATGACAAGGGCTCGGTCTGAATAATCCAGCATCAATTGCATATCATGGGTAATCATGACAATGGTATGACCTTTTTGATGCAACTCTTCGAGAAATTCCATAATCTCAGTATAGTTCTTCTGGTCTTGACCTGCAGTTGGTTCATCTAAGAGGATAATTTCAGCCCCCAAGACCAAAATCGATGCAATAGTCACACGTTTTTTCTGACCAAATGACAGGGCAGAAATGGGCCAATTACGGAATTCATAGAGACCACAGATTTTCAAGGTTTCATAGACTCTCGTTTCAATTTCCTGCTCATCCACACCTCGCAAACGAAGTCCCAAAGCCACCTCATCAAAGATCATGTTGGTTGAAATCATTTGATTAGGATTTTGCAGCACATAGCCTACTCGTTCCGCCCGCTCTGCAACTGAATCTCCTTTGATATCCTGCCCTTCCCACAGATAGCGACCTTCCGTCTGGATAAAGCTACTTATGGCCTTGGCTAGGGTTGATTTCCCTGCTCCATTTTTCCCGACAATGGCAATCTTTTCGCCTTTTTTAATATCCAGATAAATGGATTTTAAAATCGGTCTATCATCATAAGAAAAAGACAGTTCCTCTAATTTAAAGAGTGACTGCAATTCTGGAGTTTCTTTTACCAGTTCATTCTGCAACTGAACCTGACCTTTTGAGATAGACAAGTTATCCAGATCTGCTAATTGTTCTTCCTTGACTAAATCCACACCCAATTGACGGAGAGTGGTTAGATAAAGGGGTTCCCGGATTCCATTTTGTGTCAATAAATCAGTCGCCAGTAACTGATCAGGGTCACCATTAAAGAGGATACGACCATCGTTTATCAAGACAATCCGATCAACAGGGCGATGCAGAACATCCTCCAAACGGTGCTCAATAATAAGGGTCGTCGTCCCCTCCTCCTTATGAATCTGATCAATCAATTCGATAATATCCTGACCTGACTTGGGATCCAGATTGGCGAGTGGCTCATCAAACAAGAGAATCGGACTCTCATCAATCAAGACACCAGCTAGACTAACTCGCTGCTTTTGTCCACCTGACAAATCCTGGGGACGCTGAGATAGTAAAGAAATAAGGTCCAGCTTTTCAGCCCATTTATGAACACGACTTTTCATGTCATCTAGAGCTGTTACATCATTTTCCAGAGCAAAAGCCAAGTCCTCTGCCACGGACAGACCGATAAACTGCCCATCTGTATCCTGCAAAACTGTACTGACCAGATGAGATTTATCATAGATGCTCATATCAAAGGCTGCTTGCCCCTTGATCAAAAATTCTCCAGACATCTGACCCTTGTAAATATTGGGAATAATCCCATTCAAACACTGACCCAAGGTAGACTTACCTGACCCAGATGGCCCAACAATTAAGACTTTCTCTCCCTTATAAATGGTCAAGTCCACCCCTTGCAAGGTTGGTTCTTGTTGCGTTTCATACTGGAAAGAGAAATCCTTCCACTCAATTATAGCTTCTTTCATCTTACTCTCTTCATTCGCTTCTTCTACTCAATGAAAATCAAAGAGCAAACCAAAAAGCTAGCCGTAGGTTGCTCAAAACACTGTTTTGAGGTTGCAGATAGAGCTGACGCGGTTTGAAGAGATTTTCGCAGAGTATTAGACTTCTATTTTATCATAAATCTACCCCTTCTTGCAGACTCTTCTCTTAAAAACTTAGCGCCAAAAAAATTCCTATCCTAGCTTGCCTAACTAGTCTATAAACATCGAAAAAGACCGGTTGCCCAGCCTTTTCCTTTATGTTAATCCTTTTTCAAACTTCCCGAACGAGTCTGCGTACGTGAATAAGCTAGCAAGAGAAGGGTCCCTGCGATAGCTACAGTTACAGCATTAGCAATTCCCGCAACAATCCCTTGGGCAAATACTTTTTCTGCCGCTTCTTGATAAATCACAACATCTCCAAGTGGTGCCAAGACACCCCAAACAAGAGCATTTGCAACAATCTGAATGAGGTTAAAGAAGACAATATCCTTCAATTCAAAAATACCCTGAGTTACTCGAATGTATTTTCTAAAGAGTCCGACGGCTAGACCAAAGAGACCACTAGCAATAATCCAAGTCCACCAAAGACCGTAGCCAGCAAGCGAGTCCTTCACTGCATGCCCAATTAAACCAACAAGTAATCCCACTAGAGGGCCAAAAATGATAGACAAGAGACTCTGTACCGCATACTGAAGCTGGATGCTTGTATTTGGAACGGGTGTCGGAATGCTGATCATCCCGATGACAACAAAGAGCGCAGCTCCAACACCGATAGCAACAACTTGTTTAATTGATTGATTTTTCATCTATATTCTCCTATTTTATGATTCTATTTTCTTTATTTCAATGGTCCAAGATGAACCAACGCCCACATTATAAGCTTTGGCAAAGGAACCTTGGTTGATAGCCAGACCTAAACGATAGAGGGAATTGATGTAAAGGATGAGTTGCCCAATCCTCACATCTGCAAATGATTTGCCATAAACAACCTGATTTTGACAGACCAGCATATCTGCATGATAGAGGTCCAAAACGAACATCCAGAATATCAATAGCTCCCTTCAAAAATATTATAAGGTGTGATATCGTGCGTCAAATGATGAATTTTTAAGGTTTGAGACTCTTCTAAAGCTACTCCAATCATAGCCGATACCGCACCATCAACCAGACCAAAATCTGATTGTAATACCAGTAAATTATTATTCATTTTGTCTCCCTGTATGTCCTTTATCATACCATATTTTCTAGAAAGTCGCTAATAGCTATTTCAATTGGTTAGTCTATAGTTTTACCTTATAGCAAAATTTCACTAAAAGCTCTTGTTATTAGCTAGTAGGTGCATTTTTTCTTGAAAAAAGGTATGATAGTTACATAATGAAGAAGTAGGTTTTATTATGAAAATTATCCTTGTCGGAGGGGGAAAAGTTGGTTCTGCCCTCTGTCGCTCCTTGGTTGCAGAAAAGCACGATGTTTTGCTGATTGAACAAAACGAAGCCGTCCTTAATCATATTGTCAGTCGCTTTGATATCATGGGTATCCTTGGTAACGGGGCTGATTTTACCATCCTTGAGCAAGCCAGTGTCCAAGATTGTGATATCTTTATCGCCCTGACTGAGTACGATGAAGTGAACATGATTGCAGCCGTTCTAGCTAAGAAAATGGGGGCTAAAGAAACCATCGTTCGAGTGCGAAATCCTGAATACTCTAACTCTTATTTCAAAGAAAAGAATATTCTCGGCTTTTCTCTTATCGTTAACCCTGAGCTCTTGGCTGCCCGCGCTATCGCCAACATCATTGACTTTCCCAACGCTCTATCTGTCGAACGCTTTGCTGGTGGACGCGTTAGCCTCATGGAATTTGTCGTCAAATCCACTAGCGGTCTTTGCCAAATGCCCATTTCTGATTTTCGGAAAAAATTTGGCAACGTCATTGTCTGCGCCATAGAGAGGGATCATCAAATTATCATCCCAAGTGGTGATATGACCATACATGATAAAGATAGAATCTTTGTCACTGGTAACCGTGTTGATATGATGCTCTTCCATAATTATTTCAAATCTCGTGCCGTGAAGAGCCTTCTCATCGTTGGAGCAGGTAGAATTGCCTATTATCTACTAGGTATTCTCAAAGACAGTCGTATCGATACCAAAGTCATCGAGATTAACCCTGAACGGGCACGTTTCTTTAGTGAGAAATTCCCAAATCTCTACATCGTTCAAGGAGATGGTACCGCAAAAGATATCCTGCTAGAAGAAAGTGCCCAAAACTATGATGCAGTAGCAACCCTAACAGGAGTTGACGAAGAGAATATTATTACTTCTATGTTCCTGGATAGTGTCGGGGTGCAAAAAAATATTAGCAAGGTTAACAGAACTAGTCTCCTTGAAATTATTCATGCGCCTGATTTCTCAAGCATTATCACTCCGAAAATCATCGCTGTAGATACAATCATGCACTTTATTCGTGGCCGTGTTAATGCCCAGTATTCAGACCTTCAAGCCATGCACCATCTAGCAAATGGCCAAATCGAAACCCTACAATTCCATATCAAGGAAGCCAATAAAATGACTGCCAAACCTCTTTCTCAACTGAAATTGAAAAAAGGGGTTCTTATTGCAGCTATCATTCGAAAGGGCAAGACTATTTTCCCTACTGGGGAGGATACGCTTGAAGTCGGAGACAAGCTCCTAGTAACAACCCTGTTGCCAAACATCACCAAGATTTATGATTTAATCGTGAGGTAAGAAATGAATAAAAGTATGATTCGTTACCTCCTTTCAAAGTTACTTTTGATTGAAGCTGTTCTCCTCTTGGTTCCTGTTGCGATTGCCATCTACTACCATGAATCGAGCCAAGTCTTTACATCCCTCTTTACAACGATTGGGATTCTCGTATTACTAGGTGGCTCAGGAATTTTACAAAAGCCAAAAAATCAACGGATTTATGCCAAGGAGGGAATCTTGATTGTGGCCCTCTGTTGGATCCTTTGGTCTTTCTTTGGCGGTCTCCCCTTTGTTTTTGCTGGTCAAATTCCCAGCGTTATCGATGCCTTTTTTGAAATCAGTTCGGGCTTTACAACTACTGGAGCAACTATTCTGAACGACGTTTCGGTTCTCAGTCGTTCCCTCCTCTTCTGGCGAAGTTTTACCCACTTGATTGGAGGGATGGGAGTACTTGTTTTTGCACTTGCTATTATGGATAATGCCAAGAATAGCCACTTAGAAGTGATGAAGGCTGAGGTTCCTGGCCCTGTTTTTGGCAAGGTTGTATCCAAACTAAAAAACACTGCCCAGATTCTCTATCTCCTTTATCTAGCTCTCTTTTCCCTCTTTGTCATCATCTATTATCTGGCTGGCATGCCCCTATTTGATAGTTTTGTCATTGCCATGGGAACAGCAGGTACAGGAGGTTTTACAGTCTATAACGATGGAATCGCCCACTATGGTAGCTCACTGATTACCTATCTAGTTAGTATCGGAGTTTTGGTTTTTGGGATAAATTTCAATCTCTACTACTACCTCATGCTCCGCCGCGTCAAAGCCTTCTTTGGTGACGAGGAACTTCGTGCTTACTTGCTCATCGTGATACTTTCTACAGGCTTGATTAGCCTTAATACCCTCTATCTCTACCCAGGATTTTCAAAGAGCTTTGAAATGGCCTTCTTCCAGGTTTCCAATATCATTACAACGACTGGTTTTGGTTACGGAGATATTACCAACTGGCCCCTCTTCTCTCAGTTTATCCTTCTCTTCCTCATGGCAATCGGTGGTTCTGCTGGTTCAACCGCAGGTGGACTCAAGATTATTCGAGGCCTTATCCTTTCAAAAATTGCTAAAAATCAAATTTTGTCAATCCTATCGCCCCACCGTGTCTTGACCCTCCATGTTAATAAAACGGTAATTGACAAAGATACCCAGCATAAGATTCTCAAGTACTTTGTTATCTATGCTATGATTTTGCTATCCCTTATCTTTATTGTCAGCCTAGATAGCAACGATTTTCTGGTTGTGACCAGCGCTGTCTTTAGCTGTTTCAATAATATAGGACCTATTCTAGGAACCACTTCTAGTTTCTCAATCTTTAGTCCTATCTCAAAAATTCTCCTCTCCTTTGCAATGATTGCAGGGCGCTTGGAGATATACCCAATCCTACTTCTCTTCATGAAGATGACTTGGTCTAAGAGATAAAATACAACCACACCTTGTGTCTTACAAAGTGTGGTGTTTTTCTTTATCCCAAAACCAATTCATCACTGACGAGGCTTTGGCCACTATTTTTCTGGAAGAGATGCATGAGATTTTCAACCGTCAGATGCTTTTTCTCCTCTCCCTTGACATCCACCACTATTTTCCCTTGATAGAGCATAATGAGACGATTGCCGTACTCAATAGCATGGTTCATATCATGGGTAATCATCAAGGTTGTCAACTGATGGTCTTCCACAATCTTTTGCGTTAAATCCATCACCATTTGACTCGTTTTCGGGTCAAGTGCCGCAGTGTGTTCATCCAAAAGCAAAAGTTTGGGTTTCACCAGAGCTGCCATGACTAGGGTCAAGGCCTGTCTTTGTCCTCCTGAAAGGTATTGGGTATCCACTTTCAAGCGATTTTCAAGACCGATATTCAACTCTTTCAAGGCTTCTTGGAACCGGATTCTATCCTTCTCCTTCACGCCCCAACCAAGCCCTCTCTTCTGCCCACGTCTCAAGGCAATAGCCATATTTTCCTCAATCGTCAAACGCGAAGCTGTTCCCATCTTAGGATCCTGAAAAACACGGGCAATATCCTTGGCTCTCTTTCTTACGCTCAGATTTTTAATGGATTTCCCTGCCAATAAAAGATCCCCTTCGTCTACCGATAGATTACCAGCCAAGATATTCATCAAAGTGGATTTGCCTGCTCCATTTCCACCAATCACAGAGATAAAATCTCCCTCTTCAACTTCTAAATCTAATCCTTTGAGGACATGGTTCTCATTGACCGTCCCTGCTTCAAATGTTTTGTGAATATTTTCAAGTGTTAACAAACTTGCCATAACTTTCTCCTCCTATTCATTTCTCAATTTCAGACCACGAATCTTTAATCTCTTTTGCAATTCTGGTGCAAATAAAACTAAGGCGAGCAAAATTGCATTAAAGAGACGTACCAAGTTTTGATCTAGATTTGGAATTTCATAGATATTTAAAATAATCAAACGGTAAACAATAGCACCGATTCCGATGGATAACAAGCGGCCTCCAATGGTCAAGTCGTGTATCAAAACTTCCGCAATAATCACTGCACTCAAACCAACAACGATAGTTCCTGTCCCAGAAGTTACATCCGAAAATCCATCATTTTGGGCAAACAAGGAACCACATAGGGCAATCAAACCGTTTGAAATCATGTAACCAACAATCTTCATGGTGTCTACATTGACCCCATTGGCCTCACTCATCGGAATATTGTCCCCAGTCGAACGCAAGACCAAGCCAATCTCTGTTTTCATCAAAAGAGTCAAGACCAAACAAACAAGTAAGAGACAGGCCAAACTGAATGAGAAAACAGCTTCTTCATTTGACAGCCCTAAGATTGCCAATTGTTTAAAGACAGTTGAAGAATCTCCCAAGGAAAGATTGGGCACGCTACCCATGATTTTAATATTGATTGAATAAAGCCCTGTCAAGGTCACAATCCCTGTCAAGAGAGCAGGAATTTTCATCTTGGTGTGGAGCATTCCTGATACAAGACCTGCTACCATACCTGCCAGCAAAGCCAGTAAGGTCGCAATCCAAGGATTTGTACCTGCCTGTATCTGTGATACAACGACAGCTGCCCCCAGTGGAAAGGCACCTTCAGCAGTCATATCCGCAATATCCAAAATACGGAAAGTCAAGTAGACCCCAATCGCCATAATCGACCACAACAAACCTTCTGATAAACTAGATAACACAAAATTCATCTTAAACCTCCTTATTCCTTGCCTTCTAACTTACTAATATCAATTCCTAGTGCATCTGCCATTTCTTGATTGGTATGCAATTCCAGTTTTTCAGGCAACTCAACTGCTATATTTTCTGGCTTTTCACCTTTTAAAACACGAATCAGCATGCGAGCTGTCTGTCTTCCCAATTCTTCATAATTGGTTCCGTAGTTATACAAGCCACCAACCGCAATCATTTCTGTTGAACCACCGAATACTGGAACCTTGTGTTTAATAGAAACCTGCTTGACTGTTTCCATGGTTGATGAAATGATATTATCCGTTGGTACAAAAACCATATCTACCTCTGCCATCAAGCTTTCTGCTGCAGCCTTGACGTTGTTACTGTCCAAGATTGTTTTTTCAACAACACTAAAGCCTTTTTCTTCCAGAAGACGCTTAGCTTCATCCTTTTGGACAACTGAGTTTGGCTCGCTCTGAGTATAGAGAATTCCAATTGTTTTAGCTTTTGGTAGAACTTTCTTTATCAAATTGATTTGGGTTGAAATGGCATCTGATGACTGGTCACTTGTCCCAGTCACATTGTCCCCAGGATGCTCTCTTGACTCAACCAACTTGGCACTGACAGGATCTGTTACCGCTGAAAAGATAACAGGTGTCGTTTGTGTTGTATTGGCCAAGCTCTGAGCAGAAGGCGTTGCGATGGCTAGAACGACATCACTAGATTCTGCTAGTTGCTGGGAAATCGTTTTAAGATTTCTTTGTTCTCCCTGTGCATTTTGCAAATCAATCTCTATATTTTTCCCCTCAACATAGCCTTGTTTGGCCAGCTCATCCACAAAACCTTCTCTAGTAGCGTCCAAAGATTGATGAGTAATAAATTGTGAAATACCAATACGAAATACATCTTTTTTCTTATCTGCCTTCAACTGATGCAAACTAATCAGAGAGGTCAAGAGAATCCCCACTACCAAGAGGGGTGCTAGTAATTTTCGAACAACTTTCATAATGAAACTCCTTCTCAGAAAAGATAAAACAAAAAACCGCCTAGATACTATCTAAACGGATGCTTGAAATAATCTAACAAGTTACAACTTAGCTAGTCCATTTAGATATTCATCTATATGGACCACAATCAAAAATCTTAGCCACATAGATACAAACAAATTGCTTGAACTGTTTGCATCCATGGTGACATGTCTACAAACACTATCTAAAGTAGCTAAAGTAAAAGTTTTGATTCATCGTTACAGCTTGTTTCTTATTCATTTCTTTTTCTGCTTTCTTTTTTGATGTTTCCTATCTTACCACCTTTTTCATTAGCTGTCAAGAATATTTCAGAATTTTTTAAAATTTTTTGAAAATTCTTTCATAATTCTTTTAGGATAATTTCAAAGATTTGCCCATTAGACAAAATAGAACGATTTGAAGACTTTTATGGTATTTAGTTGTACTAGAGTCTTTTAAAAGTGTTTTGATAACTTGTATTTCTTCTTTGGTTGATTTCATATCACTATTATATAATGCATTTTGATTTTAGTGTAGTATTAAACTGACTCTTGGCAGTCGGACAAAAAATCGACAGTTATTTTATACTGTTTAAAACCAATAGTCAATACGACAATCTCTTTACTTTTCGGTTATCAACTCTGTAGATTGCTAACATATCCAAAATAAGCCAAGTATCCCGAGGATAGGCAACAGAAATGAATTATCTATACTCTGGATACCACTTAAAATCACGAACTGCTTTGGCCATATCTGTTTCCTTAGCGCGTGCAAGACCTTGCTCTTGTGCTTTTTTAGCGACTGCTTCTGCTACTTTAATAGAAACATCTGCTACATACTTGAATGGTGGCAAGACAGGAGCTCCTGGTTGGCCTGGATTGACAATACCACTCAATGAATGCGCCGCTGCTCCAATCATTTCATCAGTCAAAAGACTTGCTTCAGAAGCCAGCATACCTAGACCAAGACCTGGGTAAATCAGGGCATTATTTGCTTGACCAATCACATAGTCTACACCTTTATAAGAAACCGTATCAGCAGGAATTCCTGTTGCGACAAAAGCTTTGCCATCTGACCATTCAATCAAATCTTTAGCACTAGCTTCTGCCAATTTAGTTGGATTTGACAAAGGGAAAATCATTGGACGTTCTGTGTTTTCACACATAGCTTCTACTATTTCTTTAGTGAAGGTATTAGGCTGAGTTGAAGTTCCTACAAGAATGGTTGGCTTCACAGTCTTCACTACTTCAAGCAGGTCAGTCAACTTATCTGCATTACTAAAGTCAGCACGTTTCTTAGCAAATGGTTTTTGTTCTGGTGTCAAGTCATCCATGTCATCAAAGAGAAGACCTTGTTTATCAACCATAAAGAACCGTTTATAGGCTTCTTCTTCAGAAAGACCTTCACTTACCATTTCACGAAGAACACGAGAGGCAATTCCTGCACCCGCAGTACCACCACCATAGCAAAGATAAACTTGATCTGTTAATTTTTCACCACTAATATCCAGCGAACCAAAGATACCACCCAAGGTAACGATTCCTGTACCTTGAATATCATCATTAAAGGTCGGAATTTGTTTCCGGTATTTTTCAAGAATATTGGCAGCATTCAAGCGGCCGAAGTCTTCCCAGTGAAGGTAGAGTTTAGGAAAGAGACGTTCTGCTGTTTGAACAAATTGGTCAATGAAGTCGTAGTAACGATCTCCGCGGACCCGTTCGTGACGATTTCCTAAGTAATTAGGATTGTTACGAAGTTCTTCACGGTTAGTCCCTGCATCAATGACTAAAGGAAGGACCATCGAAGGATCGATTCCAGCAGCACCCGTATAGACCATCAATTTCCCAACAGAAATATCGACACCATTTGTTCCCCAGTCGCCAATTCCAAGGATTCCTTCTGCATCTGTTACAACAATGAGACGAATCTCGCGACCCCCGGCAGCGTTTTTCAAAGTAGCTTCAATATTTTCAGGATGATTAATATCAAGATATCCCGCATATTGGGGATCTACAAAAAGATCACTATAGCCTTCAATGGTATCTGCAATGGTTGGATCGTATACAATTGGATTAAATTCCTCCAAATGTTGAGAAAAGAGGTAATAGAAAAGAGTCCGGTTGGTATTAAAAATTTCCATTAGGAAAAGACGTTTTTCCAAATCATTGGCTTTTGTTTGCATTTGTGCATAAGTTTGCGCCGCTTGTTCTTCAATCGTTTGAACATACGGTGGCAGTAAACCAATAAGGCCTAGTTCCTTTCGCTCCTCTAAGGTAAAGGCAGTACCTTTATTGAGGAAAGGATTGTTTAAAATATCATGTGCAGTCATAGTGCAAGCTCCTTTTTACTTATATTATACCACATGAAACGAATTGTTCGTAAAACGTTGTTGTTTAAATAATACAATTGTATACGCATATGTTATAAATTTCTGAACTCATCAAACTCTCGATGATCTCTCTTTACTAAAAGTTTCGAGTAAAATAAACCAATCATACAAATTGACAATCCTAATTAAAATAAATATCATCTAGGTATGTTATGTAATACTTTGTATTTTTTAAGGTGTTTTTTGTCATATAAAACTTGTATTCTATTTATATGACAACTAAAAACTATTTACAACAATATATTTCCCAAAAAGTGAAATATTTTCGAACACAGAATAAAATGAGCCAGGAAGAACTTTCGGAACAAGCAGGACTCAGGCTTAAGTATATCAATCAACTTGAAAACCAAAATGTGAATCTGACCATTCACAGTCTTGAAAAAGTGATTGACGCCCTAGAAATGACCCCAGAGGAATTTTTCAATTTTGATAGCCTTGAATCAACCTCTGATAAGAGTGACAATCTTTCACTCAAAAGAATCAACATGAAGATTAAACAGCTCCCTATTGATAAACGAGAAAAAATGTTGGTCATTTTTGAGAGTATCTTAGATAATCTTTGAGATCCCTGACTCACTTACATTTTAACTGGTGAATACTCGTATAGTCAAATTGTAGGATACGGATAAAAATTATTTATCTGCTGTTTTCCACTTATTTTCCTTCTCCAACTAATGAAAGTGAACCCATATGAATTTAAAAGATCTACAATATTTTTATGACCTCTGCCAGCTTCAATCCTATACGGAAGTAGCAAAACAACATAAAGTCAGCCAACCATCTATTTCTTATGCTATCAAGCGCTTAGAGGAATCCTTTAACTGCAAATTGATTCACCATGACCCCTCGCATCGTTCCTTCAAGCTAACTCCTCAAGGACAAATCCTTCTAAAGCATACAGAACTGATTTTACCTGAGGTCATTTCTACTCGCAAAGAAATTAATCGCTCCTTGGCACAATACTCTACTGTAGGATTCCCTCCTATTATCATTCAGTATCTCTTTGCTGCCTTAAACGAAAAAGATAAATTCGATTTTTTAAAAAAGATACGCCCTATCCGCGGTGGCTCCGTAGAGTTATTAAACCTTCTCCTTAAGGGAGACCTTAATGCAAGCCTACTCGGTTTGATTGAACCTCTCAATTATCCTTCAATAGAGACACACGAGCTATGTCATAAAGAACTGTATGTCGTTTTATCTAAGAACCATCCTTTTGCCACTGTTCCTTCCCTCGCTTTTGAAGAATTAGTAGATCAATCCTTTATACTCTTAGACGAACACTTTGTTCACCTGAAAGCTTTTGAAATGCTTAATCAAAAGCATCAAAACAAGGCAGAAATATTCTTTAAGACAGATGATATTGTCATTCTTAAAGAACTTTTAAAGAAAGGGATTGGCCTTAGTTTACTGGCTGATATCGCACTTTCTGATGAAGATGATGATTTAATAAAAATCCCTCTTATACCGAAGGATAAGATAACTTTTACAGTTTATTACGCTTACCTTAAATCAGCTACATCGTCATCAGAAATAGAAGCCTTATTTAAACTCCTTAAATCATATGAATAGAAAAAACTCTAACTATCAATGAACTGATAGCTAGAGTTTTTTACATTGTAGATATTATACTCAATGAAAATCAAAAAGCAAACTAAGAAGCTAGCCGCAGGTTGCTCAAAACACTGTTTTGAGGTGGCAGATAGAGCTGACGTGGTTTGAAGAGATTTTCGAAGAGTATTAGAATACAGTAGATTGAAGCTAGAGTAATACGCCGCGACTTCTAAAACTTTTCTAGAAATTAATTTGACTTTCCTAATCGAGTTGTTAAGATTTTATTTCATCTCACTATAATTCAATGATTTCTAAGAATTCTATTTCTTTCGAAAACTCTTTCAAAGTTTTTCCAAATCAATCCAACAAAAAAAGGTTTATAATTTCCATAAAAGTTGACATGGAAATTATAAAACCATTATTAGTTTAACCCTTGTTGATAACGTGCCAATTCGGCTTGGTTAGCCCAAACATAGTGACCTGGACGGATTTCTACCATAGATGGCTTATCAGTCTCATAGTCGTGTTGACTTGGGTCGTAAACCTTCAAGACCTTCTTACGTTCCAAGATTGGATCTGGGATTGGTACCGCTGAAAGCAAGGCTTGAGTATATGGATGAATTGGATTGTTAAACAATTCTTCTGTTTCTGCAACCTCTACAATAACACCCTTGTAAATAACTGCGATACGATCTGAAATAAAGCGAACGACAGACAAGTCATGGGCGATGAAGAGATAGGTCAAACCAAGTTCTTTTTGGAATTTTTTGAGCAAGTTCAAGACTTGAGCACGCACAGAAACGTCCAAGGCTGAAATGGGCTCATCCGCAATAACAAAGTCTGGTTGCATGACCAAGGCACGGGCAATACCGATACGTTGACGTTGACCACCTGAGAATTCATGAGGGTAACGAGTCAAGTGCTCAGCAAGAAGCCCCACTTCACGGATAATATTTTTAACTTTCTCTTTACGTTCTTCTTCATCCTTGAACAGATGATGATTGTAAAGACCTTCAGAAATAATATAATCAACAGTCGCACGTTCATTCAAACTTGCGGCAGGATCTTGAAAAATCATCTGGATACGACGAATCAATTCTGCAGCTTGTTCACGCGATTTCTTACCATTAATCTTTTGACCATCAAAAATGATATCCCCATTACTTGTATCATTAAGACCGATGATGGCACGACCAATAGTTGTTTTCCCACTACCTGACTCACCTACAAGCGAGAAAGTTTCTCCCTTGTTGATAAAGAAGTTAGCATTTTTAACTGCGACAAACTTCTTACTTCCTTCACCGAAGGAAATTTCTAAATCTTTGATTTCTACTAATTTTTCAGACATTTCCTTCCTCCTAGTCAGCCAGATGGGCAAATCCCATTTTTTCACGAATCTTATCATGGAGATTTGCAATCACAGCTGGTTTTTCTACTTTTGGAGCATCCTCATGAAGTAGCCAAGTTTTAGCCCAATGTGTCTCTGATACTGAGAATTGAGGAGCTTTTTGTTCGAAGTCAATTTGCATTGCATAGTCAGAACGCAAGGCAAAGGCATCCCCTTTCAGGTCAGTATAAAGTGACGGAGGTGTTCCTGGGATTGAGTAAAGATCCCCTTTATCATCAGCAAGCTGAGGCAAGCTAGACAAGAGACTCCATGTATATGGATGGCGAGGGTCATAGAAGACTTCCTCAACAGTTCCATACTCAACGATTTCTCCTGCATACATAACCGCTACCTTATCTGCAATACTTGCCACCACACCAAGGTCGTGGGTGATAAAGATTGTTGTGAAATGGTACTCGTTTTGTAAAGATTTCAACAAATCAATAATCTGAGCTTGGATGGTCACATCCAAGGCAGTCGTTGGCTCATCACAAATCAAGACATCAGGTCGGCAGGCAAGAGCAATCGCAATAACGATACGTTGACGCATTCCTCCAGAATATTGGAATGGGTATTCATCAAAACGTCTATCTGCATCTGGAATCCCAACCTTATTCATGTAGTCAATGGCCAATTCTTTCGCTTCTTTAGCTGTTTTTCCTTGGTGTTTTACAATAACTTCTGTAATCTGACTACCAATTGTTTTAATTGGGTCCAAACTAGTCATTGGATCTTGGAAGATAGTCGCAATCTTAGCGCCACGAATTTGTTCCCAATCCTTGTGAGAAGATAAAGCTGTCAAATCTTGACCACGGTAGTCAATGCCACCTTGGGCAATGCGACCATTTTCTTCAAGCATACCTGTGAAAGTCTTTGTCAAAACAGATTTTCCTGATCCTGACTCACCTACCAAGGCTAATACTTCTCCTTCAACTAGTTCAAGGGAAACGCCGCGAATGGCTGTCAATACTTTGTCACGAACGTCAAATTCCACGACAATATCGCGAGCAGTCAAAATTACATTTTTTTCTTTTGTCATTTCTACTCCTATCTATGTGTACGTGGATCACTAGCATCCGCTAGGTTTTGACCAACTACGAAAAGTGACAAGGATACCAAGACCAAAGTTGTCAATGGAATCCAGAAGAGGTATGCATTTGTTGTTACGTTCTGTGAATAATCTGAAATCAATCGACCTAAACTTGGTACTGTAATAGGCAATCCAAGTCCAAAGAATGACAGAAAGGCTTCATAGGAGATAAATGCTGGAAGCATTTGTGATGTAGTCGTAACAATAACAGATACCAATTGTGGCATGATATTTTTAATGACAATTTTGTATGTTGGAGTTCCGAGTGTGCGTGAAGCAAGGTTGTACTCTAAGTCACGGTAACGCATGATTTGGATACGAATTGAGTAGGCAATCCCAATCCATGTTGTTACACTCATTGCAAAAATCAGATTCCAGAATCCAGCTCCGATTGAGTAAGTCAAGACAATGACAATCAAAAGAGATGGGATGTTTGAGATGACGTTATAAACTTCCATCATCACACGGTCTACTGATTTCGAAATTCCCCAAATACCACCGACAAAGACACCGATAACCAAGTTAATCACTGTCGCAATCACAGAAATGAGGATAGAGTTACGAGCTCCGAACCAAACACCGTCAAAGAGCGATTTACCGTTACTGTCAGTACCGAACCAATGCTCAGCATTTGGCTTAATATAACGAGCACTAAAATCGTTCACTTTGCTGACATCATTGAAATCAAACTTAGAAAACATTGGGTAGATGAAACTCATCAAAATGATAGCTACCAAGATTCCCAACATGACTACAGTTGATTTCTTCTTCATAAATTGTCTAAACACTGAACCCCAGTATGAATAAGCTGGCGCATCAATGGCTTCAGAGGCAAAATCGTCACGTTTTACAAACTGAAATTTTTCTTTATCGATTGTAGACATTATTTGCCTCCTTTCTCAGTCAATTTAATACGTGGGTCAATAATAGTCATCCAAATATCTCCCAAAAGAAGTGAGAAGATAGAAATACATGTAAAGATGAAGACAAGACCTACGACCATAGAGTTATTAGATGCTTTTACAGAGTCAATCAACATTTTACCCATACCTGGGAAGGCGAAGACTGTTTCAGTAAGGGTTGCACCACCGATAACCCCGATAACAGCACCAGGAATCCCTGAAACCAGCGGAACCATGGCATTTTTAAAGATGTGTTTGTTTGAAATTTCTTTTTCAGACAAACCTTTTGCACGAGCAAAACGAACAAAATCCTGTGATTGCAAGTCAATCATGTAACGACGAATCCAAATAGCGGTACCAGGAGCACCCAATAAACCAAGGATAACTGCTGGTAAAACATACGAACGCCAATCTCCAGCACCCAAGATAGGGAATGAATCTGGAAGACCAATTGATGATCCAATCAAACGAACAATGTAAACCAAAGCAATGGTTGGAAGAGCCATCAAGAAGGTCAAAGCCCCTGTTGAGAAGCTATCAATCCAAGTGTTCTTGAAGCGAGCCATAGCTGAACCAAGTGGCACGGCAATCGCATAAGAAATCACCAAACCGATCAATCCAACGATTGCAGAGCTAGCAATCATAGAAGGATATTGGTAGTTGCTTTCAGTAGCAGTATATGGGTCATCTTTCCCATAGTTAGCTACTTCACGTGAATCAGCCTGACTAGGAGACTTGTAGGTTCTTGAGTAAATATTTACAGAAGAAGTTTTCTTACCTGTTGGGAACTGAACTTGAGATGTTTTTGTTTGCCCTTGACCCTGAGTAATAACCTGTAAAACAGGGCTATTAGCATAGGTTGGATAAGAGTCACCTAAATTAATGTTCACAAAGTTTTGATGCACAAATGGGAACTGACTGTTGAAGTACAAGAGATATTTGTGTTTAGTTCCTGAACCAACCAAGGACCATCCGATAGCTGGATCATTTTCAAAACGAAGGTAACGTTTCAAGTCTGGATTTTCAGGGTCTTGAATTTTATTAGTATGATCAATGTCAATCAAGTTAGCATAGAATTTGAAAACACGTTCAAAAATCGGGATTTCACGAGTAGCGTAGAATTGGCCACTTTCAGTAAATTCTCCCAGGGTCCAACCATGACCGATTTGTTTGATGTATTTTTCATAGATAGCCTTGTTGGTGTCATTGGCTTCAACTGTTACAGAAGCATCCATCTGGCTAGCTTTTTCTTGCAACTCTTTGGTATCGTAGTACTCGATATAGCCCATACGCTCATAAACAGTATTCTCATAGTTATCACGTTTATCAGCAGTTGTCGCAATCTTATTATAGTTGGTATCCTGTTTGAAAATCAATTTTCGAGGAACCATTGTATAGATGATCGTGTAAGTCAAGGTTGTTACTAAGAAGATAGAAACCAATGACCGCAAAACACGCATAAAAATATATTTTTTCATATCATTTCCTTTAAAAATCCCAAAAGAACCTTCTCCTCATGGAGAGAAAGTTCTATTGAAAATTATTTACTTCACATGACTTGCCAATTCTTTTTGAGCTTTCTCGTTTGACTCAGTCTTTTCTTTCAACCATTTTTCACGAGCTTTTTCATACTCTTCTTTGGTGATTGCTTTTTCACCAACTTCAGTGTACTTCAAGTATCCTGAATTTTCACCTTTAAGGCCGGCTACTGAATATGAAGAGCTAAATGGTAGAACTTTTGAAACATATGAAACGGCTGTTTCTTTAGGAGAAGCCATTACTGGAATTGTCAAAGCATTATCAGTCAACCAAGCTTGTGCCACCGCGTATTTTTCATAACGTTTTTGAACATCTTGGTTTTCGCTGTTTGCGTCATCAAGTAATTTTCCATAGTCAGCTAAACCAAGTTTGCTTACTACTGATGCATCTGTGTTTTGGTCAATACCAAGGTAAAGACGAGTGCTTCCTCCCTTAAGGACGAATTGATCCAAGAAAGTAGAAGGATCTTGATAGTCAGGGTTCCATCCTAGCAAGGTATGGATATCCCAGTCTTGCTCTTTAGCTGTTGGAGCGCTAAATGAAATTGGTAAAGCTTCTGCTTGAGTCATTTGTTGTAAGTCTACAACAACATTATCTGAACCCAATACTTTTTCAATTGATTGTTTCAATGATTGAACACGGTTTACAACCGCTGTTGATTCTTGGATAACCAAGGCATCCAAGTGGATTGGGAATTCAACACCTTCAGCTTGTAGGCTTGATTTTGCTTTAGCAAAGATTTCTTTAGCTTTTTCTTCATTGTAAAGGCCATTTTGAGAATCTGCTAGAGACACGTTTGACCAAGTAGAAGAATTTGTCTTAGCCAAGCTATCTTGTACCAATTCACCAAATGTTTTCTTACCAACTTGAAGATTATAAGGTGCAAATGTATTACGGATGGCTACTGCAGCTCCATCAGTACCATTTGTTTGAGCTGAATAAGAATTGCGATCGACAGCAAAGTTCAAGGCTTGACGGAATTCCTTGTTTAGCAATGCTTTCTGAGTAGATGTCTTTTGGGCATCACTTGTTTTGGCAGTGTGGTTATAGGTTGTACGGCCATAGTTCAAGCTGACAGTTGCAACACCCGCTCCTGGTTCATTAAAGTAAATGTTATCTTTAAAGTCAGCTGCATATTTTTCATATGTAGAACTTGTAGGGAAGATACGAGCCTTGCTATATTGACCATCAGCAAAACCTTTGGCAATGACATCTTGGTCCTTACCATCCCAGAAAGTGAACTTAACGTTCTCAATTTTTACATTTTCTTTGTCCCAGTAAGCATCATTTTTAGCCATCTCGATAGATGATTTTGGAGTTACAGATTTTAAGACAAATGGACCGTTATAAAGAATAGAGTTAGCATCGGTTGGGGCACCAAAACCTTCCCCTTTTGAAGTTAAGAATTCTTCATTAACCGGCATCAAAACACCACTAGTGGTCTTGTCATTCCAGAAAGTTTCTGGCTGGTTCAAGGTATATTCTAGTGTTTGATCATCAAGCGCTTTTACTCCAACGGTTGAAAAATCGCTTGTTTCACCCTTGATATAGGGTTCTAATCCCTTAATAGAAGAGCTAACGATTGAAAGTCCCTTTGATTTTCCATCTACGGCATGTTTCAAACCAGTAACGAAGTCTTTAGCAGTTACAGGAGCGTATTCTTCTCCCTCTGCTGTAACCCATTTAGCATCCTTACGGATTTTATAGGTATAAGTCAAACCATCTTTTGAAACTGTCCATGATTCAGCAATAGAAGGAACCAAGTTACCATATTTATCATTAGCCAACAAACCATCTACAGCATTTGTTGTGACGAATGATGTTGAATCGATATTGCTGACGATATAATCCAAGGTTTCTGGATCTGTTTGATAAACATATTGGTAATCTTTTGCTAGTTTAGCATTATTCGAACTAGTGTTTGAACACGCAGCTAGAACTCCTGACGCTAATAAGGTAGCTCCCGCTACAGCAAGCACTTGACTTTTTTTCATTTATTTACTCCTCTTATAAATAAAGTATAGGTTATCATCAATTATATCATAGATTTCAAGAAAAGTAAACGAATTTTCAGAATATTTAGGCTTATTGATACAAAAAATCTGAAAAAGCTATTGACTGAAAATCATTTTCAAGGTATAATAATAAACGTTAAGGCGGTATAGCCAAGTGGTAAGGCACGGCTCTGCAAAAGCTTGATCGTCGGTTCAAATCCGTCTACCGCCTTCTTTAACTTGATTTATCAGGTTTCATTTAAACAGAAAGCCCAATTTAAAGGGCTTTTTTCTTTTTCCTTGAATAAATACGTATAACTTTAAAAAACTTTTGAGGCAAGTTTGGGGCTGAGTTTTTCGAGGACACAATTTCCTTTTGAAATCAACTGAAAAAAGCTTTGTCACGCCTGGTGACAAAAGCCTCTAGTTTACTCTGTTTCTTCTTCTATTTCAACTTCGGTAATTTGGACTTTTACCTTGGTAACACGTCCATTTTTCACCTTATCATTGGTTAGGATAAGTTGTTTGTTTTGGCTGACTAATTCATAACTGAGTCTCTCAGTCGTTGGAATGGTCCCAACTCCTGTCAAATAATAACCAGCGATGGTATCAACGTCATCACTTTCCAGTTCAACATCAAAGTAGTCATTAAAATCATTGAGATTCATGGTACCTTGAACAATATAAGTATCTTCTCCAATTTTATGAACTTCGATTTCAGCCTTATCTGTTTCGTCATCGATTTCCCCAACGATTTCCTCTAAGAGGTCTTCCAGGGTCACCAAACCAGCCATCCCACCGTATTCATCTAGCAAGATTGCCATTTGTCTTTGAGTATTGCGCAGTTCTTTTAATAAGTCATCCACAAAAATAGTTTCAGGAACAAAAAGTGGATCTTGTAAGATTTTCTTCCAAACAATATTGTCAAAACCGTCCACAAAGCCCGCATTAAGGAGACTCTTGGTGTGAATGATTCCAATCACGTTATCCTTGTCTCCATCATAGACAGGGATACGAGAATAATTTTGTTTTAAAATACTTTGGATGATGGTTTGACTATCATCCTGAATATCGACCATAAAGGCATCCGTTCGAGGAACCATGACTTCTCTGGCCATCAGTTCATCTAGTGAAAAAATCCCTTGTAACATCTCAATTTCGTCAGCATCTAGTGTTTCTTCACTATTTGTCAACATGTACTCAATTTCATCACGGGTCATTTTTTCGTCAGCATCGTCAAAGGTCATCGGAGTCAAGCGACTCAAGAGATTGGTAGATGCAGATAAGAGCCAAACAAAGGGACTAACTAGTTTCCCCAGCCCAATGATAACTGGCGCTGTACGAATCGCCAAGGCATCCTTTAGATTAAGAGCGATTCTCTTAGGGTATAATTCCCCAAAAACGATGGAAATATAAGTCAAAAATGCTAAAGATAGAAAACTTGCTACGGCATAAGCTGTTTCGCCATTTCCAAGCCAAGATGCAATTTCTCGTCCCAGAGTTTCTGCCAAACTCGCCCCTGATAAGATTGTAATCAGGGTAATCCCTACTTGAATGGTTGATAAAAAGTGGTTAGGATTTTCTAGTACCTTCAGCAGACGGATATAGCGTCTATCTCCTTCTTCTGCCTTTTGTTCAACCCGCGCACGATTTAGTGACACCATGGCCATTTCTGTGGCTGAGAAAAAGGCATTTAACACCGTCAAGATAAACAATAAAACAAATTGTAGCAACAAATTCTGACTACTTGGGTCTTCCATAGTTCTTCTCCTAAAATAGTATCTTATCCTTTATTATATCACAAAATATAGTCCAGTACATATTATTTTTCCCATACTCTTCGAAAATCTCTTCAAACCACGTCAGCTTTATCTGCAACCTCAAAACTGTGCTTTGAGCAACCTGCGGCTAGCTTCCTAGTTTGCACTTTGATTTTCATTGAGTATCAGTGTCTATTGTAGCCCTGCTTAAACTAGTAAGAAAGAACTCCTATATCCACAAGTGACATAGGAGTTTATGTTATATTTTACTGAGTAACAGTCACTTCTCCAGTTCGGTAATCCAATTGAAGCCCTTTTTGAACATTGGGAACTAGAACATTAAATTCCAACTCTCCGTCTGAAGACTTGGCTTCAATTTGTGAAGCTGAAGGAACCAAATCCTCATTCGAAGCGTAGTAAAGGGTTACACGGTAACGGACACGCTTGTTTTTATCCAAGGCCTTACGTACCATACTTTCATAGTAGTTTTGACCAGTCGAATCCTCGGCTTGCGCCTGATTTGCCCAGGCCGTTTGAACAGCAATGTTTTTAGGATTGCTTGTCGAGGCATCAAAACCATCCAAGCCACCGATTAAGGCATAGCCTAACAAGTGACCTCTATCGACCGCATGGGTATAAGTACCCTTTAGATTCTTAACCTGATGCCAGCCTGGAGGAGTCCATGAAGTCGAACCATTCCCAGTTTCTTCACGATTCTTGTACTGACGAGTAGCCTTAGACAAGAGGGCATTTGCTACGGTTGGCACTGTTTCCTTGCCCACTGTCTTTGTTTTATTATCAGCGTAGGGCTTACTTGAAACCTTGGCATCTAGATTTGTTTTATTACCATTGACGATAAAAGCACCTGAGCCATTCCACTCCAGACTCCCTTTTATTTGACTCTTGACTGCGTCTGTCAAGACACTTTCTGCCAATGATTGACTAGGAGCTTCAGACGCTTGTTTTTTCTGACTAACCTTTGTTTTAGGACTATTAGCTGTCGACTGCATCTGCTTGATATAATAGCTTCCCGCAGATAAAAGCAATAACACTAGTAGTCCGATCAGTGTCTGTCTTGTTTTTTTATCCATTTTTCTCCTTATCTCTAGAAAAAGACTGGTTCTCCAGCCTAATTTCCTGTAAATTTATGAATCAATTCCTGCCATTTTGCTGGAGACAGGATAGCCCATGGATCTTGACCCTTGCCCAAGATTCCATAACCTACCATTAAGCCGACACCTAGGGCTAGAGCACCCAAAAACAGTACCAAAATGACTAGAAGTAAACGCTTGATTACGTAGCTTGATTTCTTATTCATCTTCATCACTTGCCTCAATCCGCTGAATATTAGCACCTAGCTGTGCCAACTTCTCATGAAAACGGTAGTAACCTCTATCCAAGTGAACCAATTTACCGACCACAGTTTCTCCTTGTGCTACCAAACCTGTCAAAATTAAGGCAGCACTGGCACGAAGGTCAGTTGAAAGAACTTCTGCCCCCTGCAAAGGTTGACCACCAACAATACGAGCTGTATCACGGATAATCTCAGAGTGCAAGCCCATGCGACGCATTTCTTCTAGATGTTGGAAACGATTTTCGAAAACTGTCTCCACCATAGTTGATTCCCCTTTTGCGACGGTCATCAAGGCTGTAAATTGGGCCTGCATATCTGTTGGAAATCCTGGGTGGGGCAAGGTTTTCACATGAACAGCTTTTAAATTTTCTAGTTGAGAGCGAACTCGAATTCCTTCAGCCTCCTCTGTCACTTCCACTCCCATTTCAAATAACTTGGCAATCAAGGGACGGTTGTGCTCCCAGACAGCGTCTTTAATCAAGACATCACCACCAGTCATGGCAGCAGCTACCATAAAGGTTCCGGCTTCGATACGGTCTTGGACTACATTGTGAGTCGTACCATGAAGTTTCTCAACACCTGTAATGGTAATGGTCTCTGTACCAGCCCCCTTAACCTTAGCTCCCATTTCATTGAGGAGAATGGCTAGGTCCACAATCTCAGGCTCACGCGCAGCATTTTCAATCACTGTCACCCCATCAGCCAGAGTCGCTGCCATCATCAAGTTCTGAGTAGCACCAACACTTGGGAAATCCATATAGATATGAGCTCCATGTAAGCGAT
The DNA here is from genome assembly GCA_965245755.1 of Streptococcus mitis. Taxonomy (GTDB): domain Bacteria; phylum Bacillota; class Bacilli; order Lactobacillales; family Streptococcaceae; genus Streptococcus; species Streptococcus mitis_DY. The sequence goes on from CBDFAU010000003.1 coordinate 143,968, forward strand.
CAGCCTTGGCTTCGATGTAACCAGCTGTCTGACTAATCTTAGCCCCCATGGCTTCTAAACCTTTCAAATGCAGATCAATAGGGCGGCTACCAATCGTACAACCACCTGGCATGGATACTTTGGCATGACCTACACGGGCAAGAATTGGTCCCAAGACAACGATAGATGCGCGCATCTTGCTGACATACTTGTAAGGAGCTTCCTCAGTGATATCGCCAGTCGCGTCCACCTCAACAAGATGGGCTTCTTCATTAAAATCAACCTTGGCATTCAAACCACGAACCACCTGATTCATAGTGAACACATCTGACAAGATAGGAACATTCTGCAAGACGGTCTTTCCTTCACTGGCTAGAATAGTCGCTGCCAACAAGGGCAAGACTGCATTCTTTGCTCCTTCGATCGTAACACTTCCTACCAGACGATTATCGCCACCTTGAACCACAATTTTTTCCATACTTATTTCCTTTACTCTTGATTTTGTAATAGACTTACTTTCTTTGTAATTCTATTAACTAATTTATTAATAATCCAAGCTAAAATTAGACTAAGGACCAGCACAAAAAATGTAAATATCACATCATTTATTCTGGATGACACAAGTGTTTTTCCTAGCATAGAAATAACTAATCCATGTATCATATATAATTCAAACGATATACTACCTATTAAAATCAAATATATATTTGAAAAATTTATTTTTTTCAAAAAAACAATAATAAAGTAGATTGTAAAAATAATATTATCTAAATTAGCAGCTAACGCATAACTATAACTATCTTCTAAATGCACATACCTCAACAAAATATCGTATTGATGTGAAATAAAGAGTAACACAGTTACTAAAACAAGTATGATAAAATAATGTCTATCTAAAACTCCATCAATTTTCTCTTTATTTTTAGCCCATATTAAGCCAATTATGAAGGGGAAAACACTATTATACCACCAAAAACCGTAACCTAATTTTATAGCTAAACAAATATAACCAATTATGAATACTGTATTGATAACAATAGAAATAAACTTATTTTTGAAAAACTTAAATGATATATAAAAAAATATATACATTAGAATTATAATATCGACAAACCATCCATTATAAATAATTGTACTTCCTTTTTTAAATAAGTTAGCAAAAAAATCTAAATCCATTAATTGACCGCTTAAAAATCTGTAAAACATATAAATCAAAGATATAGAAAAAAATGGAACTAGAATTTTAGAAAGTCTCTTAACTAAAAAATTATCTAGATAGTTTTTCTTATTTTCGTTCTGAAAATACAATCCATAGGCTGATAAAAAGAAGAAAATAGAAACGATATAAGTTCCCATATAGGAAAAATTAGAAAATTCATCACCAGATGTAACCCATTGTGACAAATGATGAAATATTATTCCTATAGCTAGAAATCCTCTAAGCCCTGATGTAGATTTAACATTTAGATATTCCTTATTTTGAGGTAACAAATAAATTAATAGCGTTATCAACAATAAGATTATAATATCCATGAATTCTATTTCTCCCTATAAGTTTAATAATATCTTGAAAGTAATTTCTTAAACACGCAAATTATAATGATCCTCTAAGCGCTTCTTGCCACAACTGATATAGGCTGATAAAGAAAGAACTCAAGATATAGCCCATTACAATGCTGAAAAAGGCTACTAATAAACGAACTTTTCTTGTATTCTCAGTTGTCACTTTTAAAACCTTTTCCCATCTAACAAGATCCTTTAAAAGGTAAAAACTCACATAAATAAAGAGCATATGACTGCTTAGAGTGAATAATAATTGAACCATTTGACTATTATACCATCTTCTCTGTTTGTGCGCTAGTTTGGAAACTTCACTTAAAAACTAGGGATTGTTTTTCAAGTAATCAATTGCATCTTGTAGGGTTTTAACTGGCACGATTTTCATATCTGTCTTGATTGTTTTAGCTGCTTCCAGAGCTGTTTGGTAGTTGTTTTTCGCATCCGGATGCGCTTTTTGTTCTTCTTCGCTAACAGGGTTATCAGGTGCAAAGAAAATCGCAGCACCTTCTCTAGCTGAAGCTACAACTTTCTTATCAATACCTCCAATGTCCCCCACATTACCATCGCGGTCAATGGTTCCTGTACCGGCAACGATACGGCCGTTACGAAGACCCGGATCAGCTATTTGAGTATAGATAGCCAGACTAAACATGAGACCAGCACTTGGACCACCGATACCAGCTGTTGAAAAACGAATTGGGACATCACTGGTTACTTCTGTACGGTCAATCAAGCCAATTCCAATTCCATTTTTGCCATTTTCTAGCGTAATGATTTTTCCTTCTGCAGACTTGGTTTGCCCATCTTCTTCATAGGTGACCTTGACAGAATCTCCTAATTTTTGAGAATTGACGTAATCAATCAAGTCTTTGGAACTGTCGAAGGTCTGATCATTGACTGCTGTGACCGTATCAGAGATGTTGAGAATCCCTTTAAAGGTCGAATTATCCGTCACATTCAAGACATAAACCCCGAGATATTTAAGTTCAATATCCTTACCAGCTGTTTTTAACCCTTGATATTTGGCCATATTTTGCGATGTTTGCATGTAGAATTGATTGATCCGCATAAATTCCACATCGGAAGAGCCACCTGTAGTCTCTTGGGCACTACGAATATCTGTAAAAGGCGTCAACCACGCATAAATCATATGGGCTAAAGTGGCATGTTGGACACCAACCGTAACGAATTGATAGGCACCAGCTTCCTTATCTTCTGTGTCATTTACTTTAAGGACTTGGCGAATATCTTCCGAACCACCTGGAACTTCTATATAGTAGGGCAAGGGCACTACAAATGCCAAGAAAGTCACAATCAAGGCCGCAATGACATATAAGGGCCATCTAATCTTTTTTTTCATTTTTTATTTCCTCCAAAATACTCTCGGGAACATAGCAGGTAATATCCTGACCAAACTTCAAAAGCTCTCTAACACCTGATGAACTGATATAGAGATGTTCAGGTCGGCTATGTAAATAAATGGTCTCTATATTAGAAGACAGCTGATGGTTGTAGTAATCAAAACTGGCTTCATATTGCAAATCCGCTGCATTTCTCAAACCACGCACTAGACAAGTAGCACCCAATCTTTTTGCAATATCGACCACCAATTCATCATGAGAAGACACGACTTCAACATTTTTCAAATGTCCCAAAGCCTTTTCTAGCCCTCGTTTACGATTTTCGATAGGGAGAAATCCTTGTTTGTGAGGATTAAAAAAAATACCTACGTAGAGCTTATCAAAGAGTTTGCTCGCCCGTTCAATGATATCCAGATGCCCATTTGTCATAGGATCAAATGAGCCTGTGAATAAGCCAATCTTATCTGACATAGACTGTCACCTTACTAATTCCATAAATCTTTTCCTTCCAGATGCCCAGGCAGGCAATTTCTTCTGGAAGTTCGACGGCCTTATCCGTCTCACACACGACCATGACATCTTCAGAAAAAAGCTCTTTCTCAGCCATTTTTTCAATATCTGCTACGATTTGTTCCTTGGCATAAGGAGGGTCTAAGAAAATGAGGTCAAATTCCCCAGATACCTGTTCCAATGCCCTTTCTGCATCCATCTTGAGGAGTTGAAATTTCCCAACTTCCTTGGTCATCTGAATATTTTCAGCCACGATAGCCTGAGCCTTACGGTCTCGCTCCACCAAAACAGCACTGGACATGCCACGCGATACTGCCTCGATAGATAAAGCACCACTACCTGCATAAAGGTCCAAGACTCGTCCACCTTCAAAGTAGGGACCAATCATGTTAAAAATGGCTCCCCTAACCTTATCTGAAGTAGGTCTTGTCGTCTTGCCTTCTAGTGTCTTGAGGGGGCGTCCCCCATAGATTCCTGATACGATCTTCATACCGTTTATTATACCAAATTATGAGCGAAAAGAGAAAGAAAACCGAACCTTGCGGTTCGATTCTCTACAAAATATTTTCGTAAGTATCGCGGACTTCTTGAGGCCAAACACTTGTTTGCACTTCTCCGATGTGTTTCTTGCGAAGTAGGAACATGGCCATCCGAGATTGTCCAATTCCTCCACCGATTGTCAATGGGAATAAGCCGTTCAACAAAGCCTTGTGCCATTCCAATTCTAAACGGTCTTCATCACCTGTGATGGCAACCTGACGGCGAAGAGTTTCTTCATCTACACGGATTCCCATAGAAGACAACTCAAAGGCTCCCCCCAGAGACTCATTCCAAACAAGAATATCACCATTTAGACCCTTATAGCCATTTTCAGACTCACTTGTCCAGTCATCGTAGTCTGGTGCACGTCCATCGTGCGGTTTACCGTCTGGTAATTCACCACCGATACCGATCAAGAAGACTGCTCCAAATTCTTTACAAATAGCATTTTCACGCTCTTTCGGTGTCAAGTCTGGGTAGCGTTCTACCAACTCTTCTGTGTGGATAAAGGTGATTTGTTTTGGCAAGACAGACTCAATATCATAGCGGGCTTCAACAGCTAGCTCAGTCAGGCGAATAGCCTTATAAATCTTCTCAACTGTTTCTTTTAGGTAGGCAATGTTACGTTGTCCATTTGGGATAACCTTCTCCCAGTCCCACTGGTCAACATAAACAGAGTGGGTCGCATCAAGCGAATCTTCGTCTGGACGAAGGGCCTTCATGTGGACGAAAAGACCTTCACCTTCACCGAAACCAAAACGAGCCAAAGTGTGGCGTTTCCATTTGGCAAGGGAGTGCACCACTTCATAAGTAGCATCAGGGATTTGGAGAACCTTGACCGATACGGCATTCTCCACACCTGATAAGTTGTCCTGCATCCCGTCGCCGACCCTACTCAAGATAGGACCTTGAACTTCGACAACTTCTAACTTATCTTTCAAATACTGGGTAAAAGTGTTTTTGACAAAGGAAATTTCTTCTTGTTGATGGATAAAACTTTTCTTCATAAACTACTCCTCAAAAAATTAATTAAAAGCATTATACACCTATTTCCAAGAAAAGAAAAGACCAAATATAAAAAAATCAGTGCTCCTTCGAACACTGATGTTAGGGACCTTTAGTCATTGCGACCGAAGATACGTAGAATACTGAGGAAAAGATTGATAAAATCAAGATAGATACTGAGAGCCATTGACACAACCCAACCTGTCTCTACACGACCTTGTGATTGCTCATATGCATAGCGAATTCTTTGGTTGTCCCAAGCAATCAGCCCAGAGAAGACCAAGACCATGGCTACGCTAATCATATAATCAAAGAAACCGCTAGCCAAGAAAATATTGACTACCATAGCAATCAACAAACCGATAAGAGCCGCCATCATAGCCCGACCAAGGCCACTCAAATCTTTCTTGGTGAACATACCGACTGCCGCCATGACAAAGAAGAGAAGGGCGCTTGATACAAAGGCAGATAAAACTGTACCTGGAGTATAGAAGGCCACCACAAAACTGAGGGTAAAGCCGTTTAATACTGAGTAAAGTAAAAATACTGGAAGAGCCGCTGGACTATTCTTCGAAGCCATACTGCTGGCAACAAAGACCAGAGCTAGCTCTGCAAAAGTAGCAATGGTCAACCAGAGGCGTCCCTGCATCAAAAAGTAAACCAACTGAGACTGAAAGACGGTCAACATAAGACCTGATACTAAAGCGGATAGTCCGATCCCCAGACCAACAAAGGCATAAACCTTAGCATAAAATTGATTGAGACCTGCGCGGTCGTGAATAATAGTGTGATTCATCTTTTCTCCTTTTCTATGAACATCTTTCCTTGATTATAACAAAGAAAGTTAAAATTAGCTTAAATGGAAAATTAAAATACCAGCTGCAACGGCAACATTGAGACTCTCCGCCTGCCCCTTCATACTAATGTGGACCAACTGGTCTGCACTTTCAGCCATAAGGGGACTAATTCCTTGCCCCTCATTTCCCATGACTAGTACAAAATTTTCTATAGGAGGCAGTTCTCTGTAATCAACAGAATCTTTAGATAAGGTTGTTGCTAGCACTGGGATAGCTGCCTCTTTAGCTCCCTCGAGAAGCCTTTGACTAGACATCCGGTAAATAGGCAGATGAAAATGACTGCCTTGCATGGAACGTAGGGTTTTGAGACTGTAGATATCTGCCGACTTTTCTGAAACAATCACTCCAGTAAAACCTGCTGCATCCGCAGTCCGAATGATCGTTCCCACATTACCAGGATCTTGTACATCTTCCAAAAACAAGAACTTGCCCTGACTAAAGTCAGCTTGCCCTACTTCTTCTTTTTGAACCACCGCAACAATTCCCTGTGGAGTCTGAGAATCTGCCAAATCTAGCAAAATATCCTCTGACACCCAGACAGTTTGCGGAAAAATAGCTAACTGATCTCGGTAACTTTCTAGGGCAAAGATTTTCTCAATAGTCACTCCAGCTTGAACAGCTTCTTCAAACAAGTGCCAGCCTTCAATCAAATAAGCAGACTTGCGGTATTTTTTTTGGTGTAATTTCTTGGCATTTTTTACCACAGAATTAGCTTTTGAGGTTATAATAGTCATAGAAATATTATAACACAATCAAAGGGGTTTTGTATGCAAAAGGTTAGGATGATCGCCCAAGGTAGGGTACAGGGAGTCGGCTTTCGTTGGGGTGTTTACAGCTTGGCGCTTGAAATTGGTGGCATCACAGGTCGGGTATGGAATAACGACGATGGCACAGTGGAAATCTTAGCCCAAGCAGACTCATCTGCTATCATGGCAAAATTTATCCAAGAAATCCGCAAAGGACCCACACCTTTTTCAAAAGTCAGCTACTTAGATGTCAAACTAAGCAACTTTCCTCCCTACCCTGACTTTAAAATCGCAAATTAGGTCTCTAGAACTATTGTATATTTTGTAAAAAAACAGTAGAATAGAAAGGTATAATTTTTAAAGAAGGAATAAAAACAGTGAAATCTATTAAACGTTTTGCACTCTCAGCTATGGGAGTGGCTATGTTGCTAGTTTTGGCAGGTTGCGTTCAGATTGATAAAGCAACAGGTAAGCCAATTGGTCCCGTTTGGGATTTCTTGGGTGCCCCGATGGGAGAAGCTATCAAGTACTTCGCTACTGATAAAGGGCTAGGCTTTGGTGTCGCTATCATTATCGTAACCATTATCGTGCGCTTGATTATCTTGCCACTTGGTATCTACCAATCATGGAAGGCAACGCTTCACTCTGAAAAGATGAACGCCCTCAAGCACGTCCTTGAGCCACACCAAACACGTCTCAAAGAAGCAACTACTCAAGAAGAAAAACTCGAAGCCCAACAAGCTCTCTTTGCAGCTCAAAAAGAGCACGGCATCAGCATGTTTGGTGGTGTAGGATGTTTCCCTATCCTCCTTCAAATGCCTTTCTTCTCAGCTATCTACTTTGCTGCCCAACATACTGAAGGTGTTGCTCAAGCAAGCTACCTAGGAATTCCTCTAGGTTCTCCAAGTATGATTTTGGTTGCCTGCGCAGGTGTCCTTTACTATCTTCAATCGCTCCTTTCACTTCACGGAGTAGAAGATGAAATGCAAAGAGAACAAATCAAGAAAATGATTTACATGAGCCCACTCATGATCGTCGTCTTCTCCCTCTTCTCACCAGCTAGTGTCACACTTTACTGGGTTGTCGGTGGTTTCATGATGATTCTCCAACAGTTTATCGTCAACTATATCGTTCGTCCAAAACTTCGCAAAAAAGTCCGTGAAGAACTAGCCAAGAACCCACCAAAAGCACGTGCTTTCTCTACACCAAGTGGACGAAAAGACGTTACCCCTGAACAACCAACTGCTATCACAAGCAAGAAAAAACACAAAAATCGCAACGCTGGAAAACAACGTTCGAGATAAAGCTACGTAAATTATCCAATAATTAAAAAACGAATGAATGATAAATAGTTTTCATCAACTAGATATCATCATTCGTTTTTATTATCTACCGTTACATCTTATACTAGTCAAAAAAGTTAAATAGTTTAAAAGCTCACATATAAAATATATTCAATCATAATTAACAAGTAAATCACTATGATTTAATACAATTCACAGTTATTAAAACTTCTGCTCCCGCGTCTCTATTTCTAAGCTCAACTCGGCCTTTGTGTAGTTTTGCAACTCTACATACAAAACTAAGTCCAATACCATAATGTTGCTCTTTAACCGATCTAGCTTTATCCATACGATAAAAGAGCTTTCCAAAATTAGTTAAAACTTCCTCTGGAAATTCCGAACCATTATTCCATATACCTATTTTCAATTCCTTCCCCTCTTGCTCTACTCTAATTTTAATTTTAGGGTTCTGTTTATCGGCGTATTCCAAAGCATTTGTTAAAATATTTTGTATGGCACGAATCAGAATAGATGGATTTATATAATAGTTTTCAGTTCCTTTCACATTTTGTTCAAAAGAAAACTTCATCTGATTTTTTATCAAAAAAGAGACTTCTTTCTCTAATTCATTGATAAAATCTGAAGAGGAATACTCCGTCCAACCTGTCTCATCATCATAATAGGTTTTAGAATAGTGAATCAATTGATTGAAATAATCTAGTAACTGTTGACTAGCTCTTTCTATATCTGCTAAGCATTCTTGAGATTGGTCGTTTTCAGTTATCGTCTGCAAAAATTCCACATTTCCCCTAATAATGGTTAAGGGAGTTTTTAAATCATGAGAAGCTGCTGAAACCTGAAACATTAAATCTTCCTTCTGCTGTTTCTCATCAACTATTAATTGTCGAATTCTATCTTGCATCACAATAATCCGATTTCCTGTCTCGCGAAATTCTTTAACCGTTAAACTTTCTGTACATTCCTTCTCCAACCACATACTATTTTCATAAATCAAAGTCATTTCATAACTCAGTTTTTTCAACAATTTTCCAATGTGATAACTTATTAGAATAATCAATAAAACACAAATATATATCCATGATGACACATTAAAAAAGATTGATAGAACACCACTATTGTTTAGAGGTTTCCCATCTTCATTTATTTGTATAGATACTGAAGCTAAGGGAATAAGATAGGCCATTAGTAAGCCAAGACTAAACTGCCAAATAATTCTCCAACAGGTTTCTCGAATTAATTGTCTAAAACTTTTGATTCTACCCATTGATATCCTCCACCGTACAAGGTTTTAATTGGATTTAATTGATAAGGTTTCAGCTTTTGACGAATTTGATAAATGTACTCTGAAACCGAACGTAAAAGCGCTTCGGAACTTTGTGGATATAGATAATTATAAATTTCCTCAATAGAATATATTTTACTTGGGTTGCTTGCCAAAAGATTCACTATATCAAATTCTCTCCTTGTCAGAGCAATCTTATCATCGTTTACAAATAGTTCCTTACTATCCGTATATAGTATAAGCTTCCCAATCTTTATTTGATGAACATTTCCTTTAATCCGTTCTTCACGACGTAGGTGCATTTTAACACGTGCTAACAATTCTTGCATACTAAAGGGCTTCATAATATAATCATCAGCACCCGCATTAATCCCAGCTACTAAATCTTCATCCATATCCTTAGCAGTTATAAAACAGATAGGAACAGTTATCTGCTCGCGAATCATCTGACAGATTTCTAAACCACTAACAGGCATCATAATATCTAATAAAATCAAGTCAAATCCTGTAAAATCACAAAGATCAATCTCTTCTATCTTATTTCGTATGACTACTTCATATTTTTCATATTCTAGTACTTTTTTTATTAGGCGAAGAATAGCAAGATCATCATCTACAACCAAAATTTTATAAGCCATAACTCACCCTCCTGAATATATTATAGCACTACCTGAGAAAAAGACAGGATATCCCCTGTCTTTAGCGTACATTTTTTCCTATGAGTATCAATGTAGCAAATAGAAAAACAATTAACAACCAAACTATTTGTATCCCTAAGCCTTGCCACACTGGATAATAAAGAGACAATGGATAGGTATAAAAACAATTCATACTAGCTAATAATGGTAAATTTCTAAAAAAAGAACTGAATTGTAGTAACATTTGCCCCAACCCTAATAAAAGGGATAAACTGATTCCCAAAATTAAGATAAAAGACTGGGAAATAAATACAAAAATACCACTTAAAAGAGCGAAGGTTAGAATAGAAATATAAGCTGGAAATAGAATTGTTAGAACATGTTTAATATTGCTCAAAAGATTGATATTGTAGTATCCTTGGGCGATTAGTACGCATAATGATATTACAGCGACCAATAGGATAATTTCAATACATAATAGAATAGCTAGTTTAGATATTATAAATTTCAAACGATTTGGACAGGTAAGAAAACTGGTACGAAGGCTAGAACCTGTAAATTCTTGACCTATAAATAGAACCGCTAGACTAACGAAACCTGCCTGTCCTAAATAGAGACTTTGCAGTAGCTGTTCCAAAACAAACTGTAGAGTCAACTGGTCTGGCTTACTATTTAAAAAAATAACTAACGCTGGAACACACAGTAATAGAGCACCTATAACCAACCAGTGCCAAGGATTCATCATAAACTTGAGATACTCACTTTTAAGTTGCTCTTTCAACTTATTCACCTCCTCCAATATCTGACTTAAGTAATCGGTAGATTGCTAAAGCCAAGAATGAGAAGTTCCAACAAAGCAAAAATAAAATATTTTGTAAACTATTATGTTCTAAAATTTGAGGAGATGTAGCAATCAATCCTTGCCCCAATGCAACTGGAAGAAATTTTGCAACCGATATATAGTTTGCTAAGAATGTTCCTAAATTGTAGACTTGAGGAAGCAAAAATAATAGAGGAACAATGGCTGTTTTAAATGTCAAAGCCATAATATAGGCTAGCAGTCCCAATAAAGTCCAAGCTATACTGGCTAAAAATATATAGAACCAAACTCTCCCATTTAGTGAAAAAAGCAATAAGCCATCTTGTCCTAAAACATAATGTGTCATGTTAATCGTAAGGAATATTGATAGAAAGGAAATGAAAAAAGAAAATACAAGCCAAACTAATGTTTTTGAAACTAGGAAAGTACTTCGATTTGTAATAGAGAGGAGGCTTGTACGAATAGCAGAGCATTTATACTCCTCGGCTCCGTAAATTGAGCCGAGGATAATCATAATAAAAACACCAAATAAAGTGACATCAAAACCTAAAAATTCAATCGGAGGTATAGCTTCTGCTAATTCTGGATTTGTCTCTGGTGTAGCATGGATACCAACTGAAACAATTTGAGAAGCACCAATATTTGCTAAAAACGTTTGAAATACCAGTATCAAAAAGAGTACAACATGAGTAGCTCTCTTATAAAGTAATTTCAATATTTCAGAATGAAGAGAGTAAATAAGTGCCATGTCACTTTCCTCCCTCTGTTAAATTAAAGAAGACTTCTTCTAGTGAGGAAAGATTTTTCATCACTTCTTGTAAAGTCCCTTTTATAAGAACTTTTCCTTTATTTATGATAACTACATCATCTGTTACTGCTTCCACTTCCGATAATATATGAGATGATAGCAAGACTGTTTTCCCTTCTTGAGCTTGTTTTTTTATAAACTCTCTAAACCACCGAATTCCTCTTGGATCCAACCCATTAGTCGGTTCATCCAATATCAGATATTGAGGATTTCCTAATAGAGCTGTTGCAATTCCCAAGCGTTGTCCTTCTCCTAATGATAATTTTCCAATTTTAGATTTTTTCTTATGGCTAATATCCACCATATCCAAGACTTGATCAATTCGCTGACTGGATATCCCATTACTAGCAGCAACAATTTTCAAATGTTGATAAACAGTCCGATCATCAGGAGCACCTACACTGTCAAATGAAGCTCCTACAGTCTTTAGAGGAAATTTTAATTCCTTATAAGTTTGATCTCCAATTTTGGTAAGACCAGATGTTGCTTTGTCTAATCCTAATAAAATACGTAAGGTTGAACTTTTTCCAGCTCCATTTGGACCTAGGAAAGCAGTCACTCTACCTGCTTTTGCTTCAAAAGAAATATCTTTTAAAATTTGAGCTTGGCCATACGACTTACATAAATTTTTAATGGTAATACTTTGTTCCATGATGTTCTCCTATTCTATTTAATATTTCTAAAAGTAACTATATCTTACATATTCATTTTCGGATTTTTTTCAGAATTTCAAGAGTCAAAAGATTTAATACTCAATGAAAATCAAAGAACAAACTAGGAAGCTAGCCGCAAGCTGCTCAAAACACTGTTTTGAGGTTGCAGATGGAAGCTGACATAGTTTGAAGAGATTTTCGAAGAGTATAAAATTTTGTTTTATTTAATTATATATATTTGTGTAAACTTAAAAGCCCGATGTTTCCATCAGGCTTCTTTTTTATCCATGTACACGTTTCATATA